>JAEOUK010000048.1 GCA_016839385.1 Promethearchaeota archaeon | reverse complement strand
TTGAATGTAAAGAAAGTGATTGGCGACGTCGTGTGAAAAGTATGGATTAATTCCCCATTTTTTAGAATTTCAATGTCAGCATCCCAATTTGGAACCCAATTCGGATATACTGATGCCGGCGTGCGCCTATCACTTGCTGGAGAACCATCTTGAAACAGAGTGATGTTTATTTCTCTTGGGATAAGAGAATTTGGCACATAAAGAGTTGAATTCCCTCCAACACCTACTCCATTAATAGTGAAATTGAGAATGGGTCTTCCGTGATCTGAATTAGCATAAATGTGTCTACTCTCTAATTGAGAAAAAATTGTCTCCCTCGTTAATGAATTTGCATAAACAGCCGTAAGCCCTCCTGGATAAGGTTTATCTTGTCGAGTCCACCAGAATGTTAAAGGTCTTTGAATCGCTTTATACGCATCCGTATGTGCTATAGTGTGACCTGGATGTCCATCATGTGTGTCACTCGATGCATATAAACTGATTTTATGTCCCATTTTTAGTGCATCAGTAACTGAAGAACCATTGACTAACTGAGGAGGTGCGGCATCGGAACCGCGATAGCCTAAAAGATGGTTAGGTTCATATAAATTATCTCCATGATTTGAGGTTACTTCTGCAATTTTTACATATTTTGGATTTAAATAAGACCAATCTTGCATAAAATCTTCGCGAACAGTATGATGAGGGAGGGCTAGGGCTCTGGAACCGGTTGAGCTTGTAAAAGCATCCAAAACCTCCCACAATGCATAAGGATCTTTTTGATTGTAATAGTTAAGCATTGGAGAGATTGGTAAAACAGGTAGATCAAAAATACATGAATAATGTCCCGTTTTATGCTGAGTCCATTCCATTCCATAAAAATTCACAAATTCCCCAGGTTTATAAGCAGAATCTGCAGCATTGATGTATTTTATAACGGAATTACGACCTATTGTTAATATTTCTCCATGATCAGTTAACGCATAGAATTCAATATGTGCTACATTTCGTGCATAATAATAGGCATGCTCTGGTGATCCACTACCATCAGATAAAATTGAATGAGTGTGAATATCTCCCCAGTATATTTGAGTATCTTGATTATGAACAAATATAGGGTTGCTATAATAGATATTTTTTGTAATGGAATCACTCACTTTTATGTAATGTATACCTTCCGTAGAAATTGTAACTGTAAATTTATGCAATCCATTATCCTTACCGTTCCTTAGAATGTATGCTTTATCAGAAGGCCAAAATCGGTCAGAGAACGTATATTCTGATGGTAAATTTGCAGTTGGCGACTCTAGTGAAGTGAGATCTGAAGAATTATATGATTCAATAGTAAACTCTATCGTTCCATCATATGTTGCGCTAACTCGCTCAAATCGATCCCAACATTGCACTATAAGCTCGAATTCTTCATTTGGATTTACGGTAGAAGGACCATGAACCCACAACAATCGAGGGGAATTATCAAACATTACTAGAAAATCAACACTTACCCAAGACCATAGAAGGGAAGGGAGGAAAATCAACCCTAATACAAAGAAGAAATTAGTTTTACGAGAAGATTTCCTAAATTTTGTTAAATTTTTTTCAAGTTTTCCTTTTATTGAATTATTTGAACGTTTCTTTCTTATAATTTGGGTGACAATTTGAGTAAAGAAGTATATTCCCATAATACCCCATCCAAAAGTGACGACAAAATACAGGGGATACATCCGAGTGAATTCAACACCACCCATTTGTGCAAAAAATGTAGATAATCCGATTCCAAACGCTAGAAAAAATCCGTGATAACGCCATTTATCCCTAAATAAGATTATATAGATAATGCCAACAGATAACCCTATTAAATTGAAAAAAAAAAATGGAATGGAAAGTGTTCCGACGATGAAAACAAGAACTCTCAGAACTTTTAACGTAATCTCAACTGCTTTAGAGTTCTTAAGTTGTTCCATTCTCATAGTTTTGTTTTCAAATAATATAAATTTATATAGCTTTAACTCTCTATTACGCGAGAAAATGAGTATGAAGATGCAACAAAAAAAACTAGTATCAATTCTTATTATGTCCGTAGTTTCATTTAACATCTTAGCTGGAGGTTTATGGTACTTGGTTAGATTAAAATATCCAAAAATTATCAAAAATTTGCCCGATCCTTTTATTTTAAATAATGGAACGCGGGTGTCTACTCCGGAAGAATGGGAGATCAGAAGGTCTGAAATCAAGGATTTACTTCAATCAATCGAATACGGTACGATACCTGGGCGTCCTGATAGAATTGATGCGTCAGAGGTGGAAATTGAAGAAATAGAAGGTGGCATAAAAAAGACAATAAACCTATCTATTACTCCGTTTAATTCCACTCCAACACTAGTTTTTGATATGAAGATATGGGTATATACTCCTAACCAAACCGGTGTTCATCCAGTAATCGTTAAAGTCAGTCCAGATCCAACTGAAACCTTTATTCCAATTGAAAAAATGAGTTTTAATCGAGGGTATGCATACGTTTGTTACCAACATACTCAGCTAGATCCAGATACTAAAGGTTTTGATATAAAGGGTCCTGCTCAATTAGCATATTCTAATTATACGTGGGGCAGTGTGGGTGTTTGGGCATGGGGTGCAAGCCGAGTGGTAGATTATTTGGTTGGTGAGGAATGGGTAGAAGCACCAGATGGATTTCCGGATATTGACCCATCAAAAATTATTATTACTGGTCATTCTAGACGAGGAAAAACTGCACTTCTTGCAGGAGCGATAGATGAAAGGTTCGCTATGGTAGTTCCTAATGGAAGTGGATGTGGAGGAACAGGTTCTTTTCTTGTCCAAGGTCCTTTTTGTGAAACAATTCGTTTGATTACTTTGAAAAAAACATATAGATCTTGGTTTAAAGAGGATTTCAATCAATATCGGGGAAGGGAAAAATCTCTTCCATTTGATCAGCATTTTATATGTGCGTTAGTGGCACCCAGAATCTTACTGTCCACAAACGCCCAACAGGATTATTGGGCAAACCCTTCAGGCACACAGACAATATATAAAGCGACCAAAACAGTATATGAATTCTTAGAAGTTCCGGAAAAAAATGGGATTCATTACCGGGAAGGAAAACATGAATTCAATGATGAAGATGTCAACGCTTTGTTGGATTTTGCTGATTTACATTTATTAGGAAAAAATATTACAGGAGAATTTTACATGACTCCTTATCCTTATACTTCACCAATTGAATTTGCTGCACCGTGAAATTTTAATTGCGTTGTTTTAATCCCAGAGCTTCTATCAATGGCGGAAATATTGTTGGGTAATGAACTGCCATTATGTGGCATCCTGCAACCAAGTTTTTCTTTTTTAACTCCTTTAGCATGGGGACGTAAAAATCTATATTCAACTTACTATATTCTGCCTTCTTCTCTTTCTTTTATAATCCACCTTTCTTCACTGATTTAAATTGTGCAAGCAAGTCTTTAGGAACACTCACGCCTGGAACTAACTCGTCAAAACCCTTCGCAACACCGTAACCACTCATCGGAAATATTCCTAGTAGTACAGGAACTCCTGTTTTTTGGCGAATCTCTTTCAAGAATGGTTCTGCAATATTAATATCATATACCACTTGGGTTTGTAAAAATTCAACACCTGCTATTGCTTTGCGTTGGATATGCATAATTTCAGGTTCCATTGGATTTGCATTTGGATTAGCAGCTCCACCAACATGAATTAGAATATCAGGACAATCTTCATCTAATGGAAGTCCTTCAATTTTTCTCTCATCAGCCATCTCCCGAACTAGTTTTATAAGGTGGGTTGAATCGTAATCGAAGACAGGTTTAGATTTAGGCATATCTCCACAAGCATTATGATCTCCAGTAAGAGCAAGTATGTTTTTTATTCCAAGAGAAGCAGCTCCGAGAATCGCTGCTCCTAATCCCATTCGATTTTGGTCTCTACAGGTCAATTGATACACAATTTCTAACCCTGATTTTTCTTGTGTGAGATAAGATCCCGCCAGTGAACTCAAACACACGGTAGATTTAGGATTATCAGTAACGTTGGCTGCTACGCAATATTTTCTCAACTCTATGGCTTCTTGAACTGTGGGTTCGATGTTTGCGGTTCGTTCTGGTTCTAATTCCCCTGTTAGAACAAAATCACCAGAACGGATTTCTTTCAGTAAATTGGAATAGATTTTCCCTTCAGTCAGGGGATTCTCCTCCGGATCTTACTGATTGTTTAGAACGCGTATC
>JAEOUK010000263.1 GCA_016839385.1 Promethearchaeota archaeon | reverse complement strand
CATAAACATGCATATATCGATTTGCATGAGTAACGCTACTTCGTAAAATCAGGGATTTTTTTCCATAAATTAAATAAAATTTCACTACATCATGGTCATTAACTCCCATTTTCTTAATTAGATCGGATTTGCGAAAATTAGAAAATCCCGTTTCATTATTCTCTCGATACACAGAATTAACCAAACTTAGATCATCACCATCATCATCATCATCATTATAATTATCAAAGTTTCTCTCCCAATCTGTTTTGTTGTGGTAATTAGAGTCTTTTTTTGAATAAGATTTTCCTTTTCCCTTAGAATAAGATGTATGACTATCAGATCTAGATTTTCGAGTAACTGGAATAACAACTATGTTTGATCCGAACTCATAGATTTCATATAACACTCGGTTAGTTTGATAATCAGATACTTCTACCACGGGACGAGCTAAATCCGCATCTCTCATGCCAAAAGGAGTTTTTACGGTCATTTCAAGTTTCAAAACTTCATAAATCTCACCATTTCTCACAAAAACTACTGTATCAATTATTGAAGGAATTAAGCCCAACTCCACACGTCTAATGAACCTTTGAATTGCATCTAAGGCAGAAGATGCGTGCACTACGCCTATCATTCCTACACCAGCAAGACGCATATCCGCAAAAATTTGGAAATCATCTGATGTCCTAATTTCATCAAAAATTGTATAATCTGGTCTTACTAGTAATAAAATATCTGAAGTTTTTTCAAAATCATCTTCCAATTCCGTATATTGAGTGATCTCAGGCGGGACTTGAAGATCTCTTACACTTTCTAAGGTTTTAATTACTTTCTTTTGATCGAGGTAAAAAAGCGACAATGCAGAGATGAAAGTAGATTTTCCTGCCCCAGGTCTTCCTGCAACTAAAATACCTTCTGCGCTAGCTAATCGATCCAATAACCGATCATTTAATGAATAATCATCCATAGTCAATTTGACAAGAGGTTTTACTGCAGTAATTTCATGTTTATTTGCAAAGGGAGGTCTACACATGACGATTCTATAATTTCTTAGCTGCACAACCGTAACTCCTTTAAGTTCTTTTTCGATAAAACTATTTGGGTCAGATTTTGCTTCTTTTAGAATATTAGACTCTAATTCAATTATTTCCTTGCGAGTTAAGATTGTATCTCCGATCTTTTGTAATTTAAAATTTCCAGGTTTCCCCTTTTTTGCATATGGAAATGAGCCTGACTGGAGATGAACAGACATTGAATTCTCATCAAAAAATCTATCCAATGATTTTTCAAAAGGAACTTGAAAATCTTCTTGGGGAAGATAAAAAGAAGATATTTGCTCGATAATTGCAAGATTGTATTGGATCTTATCTCCACTAAGAAGTATAGAACCAGTTTCAGAAGCGTGTTGTCGAATAATTGCATCCAATTCTCCACCGGAGTTTAGTTTGATCTGCTCTAATGTAGGACGTTCACCATGAATTAAAACAGATATATTTACACCTTTTTTTTGCAATTCTTGAATTGTGGTTATTAAGTGTTTTGTCATTTTTACACCTACACCACCAATTGATTTTTCCTGGTTTGCTTGGTTTTCGATTTCAGCTAACACTACTCGAGACAACACTATTTCAATAGGATTCCTGTCTTTGATTTCTATTAATTCATATAATTTTTTCGATGTAATTAGATCCAAGACTTGTCCACTTAAAATTACAGAGGAATCGGGTAAAATTCGATATGTGGTCAATTTTTCTGTCATTCTGTCCATATCCTATAGTCGAACTTTTTAATAAGTTCAATAAAATTGATTATGAGGAATCCTCATCATTTAAAATATCTACTTGGTTGTTCCATATTGTTTCGAATGAATTTACAGGAGAAAATTTAATCTGTTCTAATTCATAAAAAGTCGAATCTCCCAATTTATCAAAGATTGCGAGAATTAACCTCTTCCTATCTCCTAAGACTTGATTAACAAGACTCTCTAATTTTCCTAAAACTACAGGAACACCGTCTCTGATTATGAAAAACACAAATTTTGCAGAATCCTTAGCAAATTTCGCCCCGCGTTGGAATACTCGGAATTCTGCAGCACCACCGTACCCAATTCGAATAATGTAACCACGATGGCGAATATCCCGGTATACAATATATTTTTGCCAAATTTCAGGGTCAATCTCCATTACTCTTTCTAACAACCCATCAAAATTAATGGATATAATATTTCTCTCGTCGTTTACAATGAGTTTTTTTCTCTCGATTAAATAAAGTGCTTCAAGTGGATGTAGAAGTATATATGCTGGACGTTTGTCTTTTGCAACCTCTGTATCTTTTATTATGATTTCTCCATTATCATCCTCTTCCACTAAGTTAAAAGAATCAAGAATAGGCTGTTTTTTGTAGGTATATAAGCTGCCATAATAAGATTTTTCATAAAATCTTCTAGATTGATCCGTAAAATGTACCCAAATTCCCATTTGAGGATCGTATATTCCTTGAAGTTCATTCTCTGAGGAGAGTGCATTCTCAAACTGCATTAAGAATCAAACGCAAATCTTTATTGTAGAAAACGTGATACATGGTTGTTAAGTTTGGAATGGGAATAAAGTTTTTCATTTATAAAAACTCTGAATATATGTGTGCACATGATTTCAGACGAATTTAAGGATAGATTAGAACCCACCATATACTCTAGAAAACGGATACTATTTCTCGGAATTGGAGAAAATAGAATGAGTGATGACGGATTCGGACAATATGTATCCTTCAACATGATTCAATTAATGCGAGGTATAGAAACTAAAAGCCTTATAAAAATTATTAATGGGAAAACCGATTATGTGGAAAGAAAATCAGAAATTTTAGCGTTCCGACCTAATTTATTAATCCTAATTGACACATGCCAACCAAATGATGATACTAGCACAAAACCAGGTCGTTTATACTTACACAAAGAAGACATGTTCACAAATTGGTTACCATTATCATCTCATGTACTACCTATCCCTGTCTTTCTAACTGAACTTAAATTCTCTCTACCCAATTTAGAGACAATTTTAATAGGAATTGTACCAATTTCGACAGATTTTGTTGACGATGTTAATCAGTATAAATCAGATAAATATACATTAGATGATTATGAGAATAATTCCGATCTTCCATTTTATGATTTTAATTTGACACCTAAAATACAAAAGACAGCAGATGAACTTATAGTCTATTTACTCGAAATTTTAAAGATTTAATTTTATATGTTAGTCATTAAGACTATATTTTTTTTTTCATGGGGATAATTATCTATGGATCATGCAATTAGCTTAGAAAAAACAAATAAGCTATCAGACATTTTTGATTTAGTGAAAAAAGCGGTTTACGACACAACAAAAGGGAGACGCTCAGGGATTATGCTTGGATTAGCAGATTTAGGAGTGGGAAAGTTCCAATGGATTGGAGGATATCATGTTATGACATCGAATTCAATTATTATGAACTCCCGTCCGATCGAATACATTAGAACACACAATGAATCTCTGCTAAAACCATATGAATTTGTAATCCTTCTGCACGAATATTTGCATACTTTAGGTATCATTAATGAAAAGCAGTGCAGAAAGATAACATTTGAAATATCCTTGAAACTTTTTGGTTCTGAACACTTGGTTACAAAAATGGCTAATGACATCCGTCAATTTCTCCCCTATATTCAAACAGCTAAATACGGTTGGGAACCTCCTAAAGATTTGAATGTCTACTATATACGAGGATTTGATAACTCTTCTGCTTCCTATATAGTTTAATTTTATTTGGATTAAAAAACATTCAGATATGGGCGTAATACGCTAAGCAGCGAATTATAATTTTGAGAGAGGGTTGTTTTATACCAATTGATAGGAGTTCTATATAAACCGAAAACAAAACAATCATTTAACTTATCAGCATGCCATTTCCAAGCTGGCACATATCCAAAACATGAGAATCCAAAATTTTTAAATGCTAATTGGTAGTCCACATTATCTGCCGGAACATAGATCTCGAAATATTCTAACTGTTTTTTAATGAAAAAAGATTTTAAGAATTGGAGTAAGATTGCTAGTTCACGTGCAGATGTGACGTTAAATTCTGTTCGTTCTGCAGTTGATATTGATTTATTCACCCAGAATTTCATTGACGAACCATTCGAGGTTTGGAATATGTATGAATAATTGCCATATTGATCTGGTTCTTTTGTAATAGAACAATCCAAATCAATACCTTGCAAATTACTTTTGAAACAATCCAGATCATTATTATTCTGGGAAATGGTCTGTACGATGGGTAAATGAAAACATTCAGAAATGTGCATGTAAAGAGGTTTATAATACGATAGAATTTTTGGATTTGAATTTCGAAATTCCGATAATGCACTTCTTGTATATACCACTTCCAAAACATCAGATTCCCGAATTCGATCCCTTGTAAATATATCCTTAGTGGGAAAAAATGCACAAGGTCTACTACCAGACTCTTCCATCCATTTCTGCCCTTTCTCATGAGCAGTTCTTGTTTCTCCATACCACATTTCGACATGTTGGTAGTACTGCTTATACCCTTGATAAATAGTTTCCATCACTCGACTTTTTAATTGAAGTTTATGTTGGTGTTCAGGACTGACCATTAATCCTCTAAAAAATCCTTTTCTTTGACCATGATCTACACCTAGTAAGAAAAATCCACCAATAGTTTTCTTATCCTCAGTATCATATACACTTATAAATCCATTTTTGGTATCTTGAGCAAATTCCTTAACATATTCCACATCTAGCATATCTCGATAAGGATAATATCCATCATAGACTGAATTATTAACATCTATTAGTTGAGGGATATCTTGAACCTTAGCAAGTCGAATGGGAGAAGCAACTTTGAAAACATTGTGTGTAGAGGGTGATTCCTTATTATTAATGAACTCTTCAATGCCAATTGGGATTTTATTTCTTCTCAAAAGGTTAAGAAGATCATTATTTTCTCGTTCTACGTCTGAGCGTTCTGGAATTTGCATTTTTGTGACTGGTTCTCCTATGTTGGATGTCTTTCATATCAAAGCCCCCACATTTGACATGAAAGAACAAACAGCAATAACATACCCTAAGAATCCTTTTCGGTTAAACTTTATAAATATAACTATAGATCATATCATCTAAGTAGTACATAGAGAATATTGGGAATTTATTCAGCGCCAAAATTACATTTATAAAGTGGAGAAGTTAAGTTTTCTTAATTGAACAGCGATTTTTGAATAGAGATGTTAGTGATTTTCATCTTTGTATTTATATAGTTAATCTAATATAAATTTCAATAAAGATTTTGGAAGATTTCCAATTTCTGAATAAATATATATCAAAAAATAGCAACTCATCTCTTAATTAAGAATAATTTGAGCAATTGAATTGAGTAAATTCCACATAAATAATTAAAAAAAAGAAATGGGAAAATAATGTAATTTATTTATTCATCAAATAAGTGACATGAAACAAAATGTGTGTCACTTAATTTCTGCATTTCTGGAAAATCAATCTCACAAGGCAGATCATCTCGACGTGAGAAACATCGTGGGTGGAATGGACAACCGCTTGGGGGATTTACCGGCGATGGTACCTCACCTTTCAAAATAATTTGCTGTTGTTTTTCCTCCTCATTTACAGCAGGTCGCGCAGATAAAAGTGCTTGAGTGTATGGATGTTTTGGATCATAGAAAATATCAGAAATATTGCCTTTTTCCACAATATGCCCAAGATACATTACTGCAACATTTGCACCTACGTGATGAATTACGGACAAGTCATGAGTAATGAATAGATAAGCTAACTCAAATTCCTTTTGTAAATCTTCCAATAGGTTTAAGATCTGACTCTGAACACTCACATCCAATGCAGAAGTTGGTTCATCCAATACTATTACATCAGGATTACAAGCAAGCGCTCGTGCAATAACAATTCTTTGTTTTTGACCCCCTGAGAATTCATGAGGATATCTATCTAAATGTTCTCTTTTTAATGATACATTTTCAAGTAATTGCAAAACTTCACGACGAATTTCAAGTCTCTTTGTCATTCCCATTAAGTTCCGTAGAGGTTCTCCTATAATATCAACGATTTTCATACGTGGATTCAGCGAAGCATCGGGATCCTGGAATACCATTTGAATCTTTTGCCTGCTTTTTTGGGTTAACCCTTGATCAATTCTTCCATTTCGGAAAAAAATTTGCCCAGCTTTTATTGGTACTAAACCTAGTACTCCTTTACCAATTGTAGTCTTCCCGCAACCACTTTCACCTACGAGTCCAAGAGTTTGTCCAGGGTAGATATCTAGAGACACATGCTGAACAGCTTTTACTTCTCCAACTTGTCTTTGGAAAATTCCTCCAAAAACAGGATAACTAATGCTTACATTATCTAATGTAAGCAAAGATTCTTTACTCGGTTGTCTATCTCTGTTTAGTATTGAAGTTGTTTCTTCGGTCATTAAAATAATTCCCTCCTATCATCGCCATTTAGTTTATTAAAAGATCCCGGTTCGTATTTAGAACGGTGTTTTTCAAATAACCAGCATGCTACTTGATTGCCATTATCCTGTTCAGCCAACTCTGGACGAACACTTTGGCAGATTTTCATCGCATGGGAACAGCGAGGATTGAAACGGCAACCTGGTAATGGGAAAATCAAGTTTGGTACCATTCCAGGAATAATTGATAGTTTCTTATGGCGATCCTCTGGTTTGACTCGTGGAATAGCACCCAGTAGACCATGTGTGTACGGATGTAATGGATTGTTAAATAATTGGTGTTTATCTCCATATTCTACGATATTTCCTGCATACATGACAGCAACTTTATCACATAACTCGTAAATTACACCAAGATTATGGGTTATAAATAAAACGGAATTTTTTAAGCGTTTTTTCAAATCTCGGATAAGTTCTAAAATTTGTGCTTGAATTGTAACATCTAACGCAGTAGTAGGTTCGTCACAGATCAATAACTTTGATTGACATGCAAGACCCATAGATATCATAATTCTTTGACGCATTCCACCAGAGAGTTCATGAGGATATCGATCTAGCATTTTTCGACTATCCGCGATTCCGACTGCTCTTATGATTTTTTGAGATTCTTCAAGTGCAAT
>JAEOUK010000262.1 GCA_016839385.1 Promethearchaeota archaeon | reverse complement strand
TGAAGAATTGAGACAATCAAAATAAGAATACTCGCGATAAGTAAATTCCACCTTTCTGTTCGGTATTTCATGATATCCTCACTCCACTTGCGGGAAAGTATCCTGCTCCTCGCCCCATCCAATATACCACCGTAAAACTAAAGCCAGCATATTCATAACGCGGATTTGTATTTCCTAATCTATCTGTGTAATCTTCAAACGGGTTTTCTTCCCAAATAAAGATATCTCCAGGCATGTACTCCACGGTAAGTGGTTTACTGTAAAATTTATCGTCCCGTTCAATTTCAAAATAAAACGGTCTATATAACCACCCCAGCCAATTATTGTCTAAGAAATCATTTAATTCATCTATATTATTCACAAAAACATAACTACTGTCTAATGATGCATTTTTATGCCCTAATCTTCTATCAGGAAAATGAAATTCGCAATCATATCGCATTAATTGATCTTCTACATCACGTTCCAAAATGGGATTTTCCCCTGGTAAATAATTCAAAATCAATAAAATCATATTATAAAATGGATTTCGATGATTATCGGTATATTTAAAGATAGACTCCTCAAAAATTCGATAGAATAGGATTCGAATTTGAGCATTAGTTTCTAGAGTTAATAGTGCAAAACAAACATGGTAACTAAATGCAAACGCATAGTAATTTGCTACAACTTCGATTTGTGACCCCATTACCGCCCATTGTCCGTATAATTCTTCTACAACATAGTGATAATAAATTTGCCAGTATTTTTCTGGAAAAGTTAGCGCACCTAATTTCAAAACTAAAGCAGCCCAAGCTCCGCTTTGGAAAAACCGAGATTTCATGGAAACTCCCGTTAGCCCTCCATGAAAGTCTAACCCTAACCAATTTGTTTCCAGAAAATTGTGTGCTACTTGATCGATCATTAAACGTGCGATTGCTTGTATGTCGGGCTCTTGGACATATTTATAGACGAAGCTTAATCCACTGAGAAAACCACTATATTCATCCAAAGACGTATACCCCCTCCAGCGAAAATTGGAGTAGATTCCAGTTCCATTATGATGTTGAGTGTACTTGCCATCTGGTCCTGGAGTTGTGTCTTGAAAGTAAAATTCGGAAATATTTCTAAACTTCGGATCTGCCCACCCTCTTGCTAAAATTCCTCCATATTCTGAACCGAGACCTCCATTGGGTACGGCTAATTGCATTGACATTCCATGGAAGAGTTTTCTTATAACTCGCAAACTATCGGTTTTCATGGTGCTATTGTCATCTCTGATTGCAGCAAGATATTTGTACACCCATCCCGTGATTGCAAGACCTGTCCATTGTCCAGTATTATCAGAATATTGGTAATATTCTACTGTTTCGCATGAATTATCTGTAAATACGGTATCCGTACTCATATTTAGAGGAATATGATAAAGTTCAAAACGATTATCATAAAATTCTGCCATTTCAGCAAATCGAGTATAGTTTCCATCTAAAAATTCACTTGGATCGGGTTCATATTCTTGAGTAAATGCGGCTAATTCGTCAAATTTTCCCATTACTGAGGAAAAAAATAATGAAACAAGTATAATTGGGGTGATTACGAGACATCCTTTAATTACACGAGTCCAAATTTTAGGTTTATTTTTTCGAATTCTCATTGACAATTGATATTCAAATTGTAACTATAAAATTGCTTCTACACAATGTGAGTAATTATGTAAGTTTTATGAGGGTGATTTTTTTATTTCTATAAATCATTACCATTATGTAGATTCTTCATGGCAAAAAAATTTCTAAAATGTGGGAAATGTAAATATGCATTTCAAATACGGCAATCTGAGAATATTGAGAAAATAACCTGTCCTTATTGCGGTAAAACTAATCCGAAAGAGATTTTTGAAGAATTAACAGAAAAAGAGTACGGAAACGGCTACAAAATAACTATCGACGAGTTCAAACATGTCCTAAAAGATGCTAGTAAATATATGATTCGGGCGTTCTTTAGAAAAAATGTACCTATTTATGACATCGAAATTAACAAGAAGGAGTATATTTTCAGAGATAAGGAGAAAATTGAACGTACCGTGGAAGAAGTACATTTTCTTATCCAGACTGATATAGTTTTGCAAAGGAAATTTTATGATATTTATAGCGATTTATATCGATAGGGATAGTAAAATAAAGTGAATAAAATTTTTCGATTTAGGACTGAGACTGAATTAATTTTTCCCATGCTAATCGAATTTCCTCACGTGGGGATTTAACAATTTTACAAGGAACATCGAAAACCATAGTTGAACGTTCATTCTTTTCATATTTTTCCCATGATGGTATAAATCCATGGTTTGGATCCCCAAATCGGGCAAAATTTAACCATGCATCCATCATCTGGTTAGACAGCATAATCTGTTCTTCCGTCCCTTCTAACCATAGACCTTTAGCAAAATCTCTACTCGTGGGATGTCCAAACATGAACATTAAATCAAAACAGTGAGGAGAGGCATTAATCTTAGGTGCTTTATAATTCAGCAAGTATACATAAGTATCATTCAATGTGCTATGTAATTCTGCGACCTTATTTGTGAATACCCAAAACGCCATATCTGCAATAAAAGCTTCATAAATTGCATACTTATGATGCGTCTTACCTTGAAAATATTTTACATACGGTTCTAATAACTCTTCAAATTGCTCTTTGGATGCTCCTAATTCTTTTCTTAGTCCATTTACTAGCGCGTTTTTTATAAACCATTGTTTTAATTTTCCAGGAATCATCCCAGAAGAGAATAACGGAAGCTCTTCAGCATTTAAACCGATAATCAAGGGAATTTCCTTTGCATGCCCAGTAATCCATGCACTTTTATAATCCTTTGGAATGATTTCTCCATCAGGGAAAGGAAAGAAATAACGATCAGTTAAGAAATTTCCTTCCATCATATTCTGCTCAGCTTCAATTAGTTTTTCAATAGGCATCTGTTGAAGGGATTTCAGATCAGTTTTTGGAGTTTGGAGATTTTTAAAGAATTTTTCCCGTGTTTTCTGAGAATTTCCAAATAAATTCATTTTGTTGTCAAAACCTATTGCTCCACTTTGCCCGATGGCTTTGTGAAATAAGCCGTTTGCTTTAGGAGAGACCATTAACCAACCAACTGACATAGAACCCGCGCTCTGTCCCATAATCGTAACATTATTCGAGTCTCCCCCATAATCAGGAATATTCTTTTGGATCCACTGTAAAGCGCAGATTTGATCTTGTATACCTATATTTGGAGCAATGCCGTCATAATTGAAAAATCCGAGAATACCGAGACGATATTGAATAGTAACCACCACAACATCTCCCCTTAAAGCCAAATTGGCACCATGAAGACGTGGTCGAGAAGCAGAACCAATTACATAGCCTCCACCATGAATATACACCATTACAGGACGGTCTTTATCATCTGCTGCAGGAGTATAGATGTTTAAAAATAAACAATCTTCACTTTCAGGAAGATTAATAGGAGGATCATCTGGATGGGATTGATAACACATCGCCCCATATTGTGTTGCATCTTGAGGGGGTTGCCATTCATCAATAAGGATGGGGGATTGAAATCTCAGTTCCCCTACTGGAGGTTTAGCATATCGAATTCCCAAAAATTCTTGGTGATTCTCTTCCTGTTTACCAATTATATCTCCTAACCGTGTTTTAATTGTAATTTTCATGATTCATCAATATTGAATGGATAGTAGTTTCTCTATTTATACTCATTTGAAAGAGAAAAATAGAATTATTTAAGACGGTGTACCGCTTTCTTGTCTTTCTTGAATCGAAGCTAAATTTTTTTGTTTTTCTGCATGAATTCTTTGAATTTCCGCTTCCAATTCCATTAATTTTTTACCGAAAAGAGGATAGAATAATATTATGAACAAACCTATTAACATAAATGCCGCTGGAATCAGTAACATTAGTGTTCGTATACCATTTAATGCAGAAATAGGTTGAATTGAACTATCAGGAATATAATTCGTAGCTGTGAGGACTGCCGTCACGACTACAGTACCAACACTATCACCAGGTTTGGTAATTAAAGCGTTTAGTCCCAAAATCGTAGTTTCTCGGCGTACACCATACTTTACCTCAAATTCGTCCATTGATAGTGCTGTAATTGTGCTTGTGAATGCTTTTGGAATACCTGCTACCCAACTAGAGAATAACACACCGATCAAGGCAATAATTGATGGAATTGGATTATCCTGCAATATATATGATGGAGAAAGTATTGTCCCCAAATATATTAAGGCAGTTCCGAAAACAGAAATCGACCCAATAATGAGGATTGTCTTTTTCATACCCCACTTCTTTTGTAACCGTAAAGCAATTGCAGGTACGAAAAAGGTTCCTATCGAGGTTAAAACGAAATAAATAGTAGTATTTAATCCAGGGATCACTAAAAGGTAGAGATATATAAAAGAAGCTCCAAAACCTGCAGGAATGACATTGAAGAATAAGTTCCACAGCATATAAACCCATAATGACCTCATTTTTAACGCCTTACCCAGACCTTTCCAGAAAGGATACGGTTTTTCATAATGGAACTCCTCCCTTTCCTTAATCAACGATGTAAAGATAAAGGTGAATATAATCACAACAGCTGCAATTATCCAAGTTAAATACCTGAAATATGCCCATGTATCGTCTAGATCCTTAACAAAAATTATCAATGAACCCACTATACTTGCGAAGAAAATCACAATTCCTGTAAAATAACCCATTTTCACTCGATTTCTATTGTCACTTTCCATTTCTGGAAGGAGAGCTAACCAACACATTATAACTAGAGATAAACCGTTGTCTAACATGCACATAAATACTGTATATTGGATGAACATGACAACTTGATTTGATAAACTCCATGGAATATAGGTAAAAGCATAAGTTAATGCCCAAAAGAGACCTCCCCATCGTATAAAAATAAGCCTTCGAGATCCAAACTTTTTGGGATCTATGCCATCACTCCACATAGCTAAAAGTGGATCATTTACTGCGTTTACTACCATGTAAATTATTGATGCAATGTAGAAGTATGTATCCTCTAATTGCAAATAATCATGAAAAAATTCATAGATTGTTAAGAAGTAGGATGCTGCCATTAAGTAAAACGGGACTACCATCAATGTAAACACCCATTTTTCCTTACGCGTCATGGTATTATTAGATTGCATAATCATTATCTGATTTCTCCAATTTTTTTAGGTACAGCTTTTTCAACTGATGTCAATATAAATTTTTAACAAAATATTTCATGAATTAATATCAGTTTTCAAAATTAGCTGAAGTAAACTTCAATTTTACCTAATAAATGGGAGAAATCATCCAAATCATCATTAGAAAATTGCTTATATTTCCTTTAGTCGAAATTGCACTATTTTTTTAATCAAATTATAGGGCATTGGTTGATTTAATGGAAATTTGATAGCACCTTTGGAATATTTAAATCCTTTCAAATCATCCTTAAAAGCTTCAACCCCTGAGGGGGTAGGATAAAACCCAATATGATTTTTATGTGCTGCAAAATGCACTAAGTTTTTCTTTTTTATTTTAAATGTGGGCATCTTGTAGTTTATGGTTTCAATTGCTTCTGGTGCTATTTCATTTATGATTTTCCGAATTTTATTTAGTAGTTTTTGTATATCTTCTGGAAATTGTGCAATATACTCATCAATCGAATGAATTTCAGAATTTGAATTTTGCATATAGAATATTTATAAAAAAATATTTTTGAACTCATCCCTCAGTATTATAAATAATCCATTTAGATTGTGCATATAATAAAATTAATAAAAATATAAAAAAAGAATTAAAAAAATTATTTTCTTCTTTTCCTAACAATATAAACCGTCATAACCATTCCGGTAACTGAAATCACTCCGATTGCCCAGAATAGCCAAGTTAAAGAAAAGTCTCCAACGAAACCAATTTTTGGGTCATGAATTATAACACTAGCATGGGGATAATTCAAATATATCTTTTTTCCATTGCCGGAATTTTTTAATGAACTTCCTACGACATCCACTTCTTGACCATCAGCAAGTGCAGTATTTGCCC
>JAEOUK010000261.1 GCA_016839385.1 Promethearchaeota archaeon | reverse complement strand
TGCAATCTGGAGAGTAATAAGTAATTTGGAGAACTTTTACTACTTCATTTTGGAAAATTCTAGATGAAGTAAATCGTTTATCACCCTATGCTCAGAATATGTTATTATCTATGTTAGCAGAGGGAAAAGTAAAGTATTACGATAGAGTATATCCAACAGATAAATATGTGCTATATGCTACTTTAAACCCAGGAGGTATAGGAACATTTGAAATGTCAGCACCATTCTTGGATCGATTTTCCATAGCAGCATATATTAGTATGCCTACTACACATGATTTATCTATTATTCTAGAGAGTAAAGATGATAAACTTCTAGGATACGACGAATTAATTCAAGTTCCTGCGATATTAACTGATGAAAATTTGCTCAGTATCTGGTTTTTGGTAGATAAGATTCAGGTACCTCCGGATGCGGAAAATTTTATTCATTCAATTATTCGAGAATTTACTTTATGTGATCGAATAGACAAAGGAAATTCGGAATATTTAACCCCTGAAACTGGATTATGCACTGGGTGCCATTTCAATTTAGCAAAACTTGTTTGTAACAAAGTTGTATCAATATTATCCGTACGTGTTGCAAAAGATTTACTGCGATACTCCAAAGCACTATCTTGGTTGTTGGGATTCAAGCAAGTGAGAACAGAAATAATATCGGCAATCGCTCCGTATATCATTTCTCATCGCGTGAAATTTGTGAACAGAGAACTAAATGAAAAACCCTATTGGGGTAATAAACTCAATTTCACAATTGATTTAGTAGAAAAAGCCAAAATAAGATTTGTGAACCGGGAAAAATGTTACGAAATCATAGATAAATTTCGAAAAGGAAAAGGTTCGGAATCTGACTGGGACTATCTAAAAAGCTTTCAAAGTTCAGATCTTATTACAAAAATCGATCTCATTCCTTTAGTAGAATCATTAAATAATCCCGATTACATTCGGACAGTAAAACTTATCCAGAAGTATAGAGAAAATCAAAACTTAGATAAATTAGTAGAAATTAACGAAATGCTCCAGAGTAATCTCACATTTCCAAATCGTGGAGAATTGATCAATATAATTGGTTCCGCACTGCGAGAATTAACTTATTGGGCTCGAGATTTTCGATTTCAACATTGGGATGTTGTTCGATACACGATTTCCAGTCATTTTGCTAATTTTTCTAAGGCTTTGGAGGAAAGCACGAAAAAACAGAGTACCATACAACTTAGAGAGGTGGACTTATTTTTAGAAATTAACGTAACAGGTTTGGAACCAAATTCTATGGTTCAAGTGAATTGTCATGGAGGGAGAAAAGCGATCGAACTAAGAAAAATATTGGAAGAAAACTATCCCCGGGAGAATTATGATGTTACTTTGACTACGGAAGAATTTATTGCGAGGATAAGTCACGCACCTGTACTCAATCCATCCGTATCACCACAATCATCCCCAGTAAAATCCGATCTCGATGCAATTGAAGAAGGTAGTGGAATCGCAGAAGACATTTTGAAAGACGAAGAATGAGGAGGATAATATGGAGGAAAGAAAACGAGCTAGAAAAAGAAGCCCCTCAATTTCAAGCAAGAAACCGAAAAAAAGGCGTTATTCGCCATATTTTGGTAGAAATAAAAAATCGAAATCTCCATATAGAGATGAAGCAAAATTCATTAATTATTCTGAAATCGATGATTATTTTAATGATAATCTTGATTTAACGCTATCAGAAACCGATGAGAATTGTTTATTAGTTGGAAGAGATGCATGGAATGAAGCTATGATCCATTTTCACACTCCAGCAATTCCTGATCCTACTTTTGCTTTCGATAAATCAAAAATCATCGGTTTTTTCGTTGATTTGGAATCTTGGGCAGCTGTATTGAATTTATCAAATGCACCAACTGGATTAACTGATTCAAAATTATTTGATTTCTACAATGTACTATCACTCCATGAAATAAGCCACTATGTAGTGTGCCCATACGACGCGTTGACCAATGCGAGATTAATAAAAGCTGCTATGAGACATGTTCACGAACGACTAAGCCCAATAGTAGTGAATTTTTTTGCTGATCTCATTGTAGATATGAAATTATTTCGTTCAAAACCCAAAGAAATGGAATTTCAATTGAGAGAGACTCTAAAAATGAGTGATTCAGTTGGGAAATCCAAAGAAGAAAATGAACATAGTAATTTCTACAAGATTCTCATCAAATGTTATGAATTGATGTGGAATATTGATTTAAATTTGCCGAGTGAACAATATATAGAAATTACTTCCCGTGCAGAAGATATTGTAGAAATTATTATGAAAGATTTTGAGGATGAATCTCTTTGGGAAAAAAAAATTAAGAAAATAGCAAAATTGCTTAAGGATATAATTGATGAGGATTTTCCCAAAGCAACAATAAAAGTAAAACTTGAAGAATATAAGGGAGAAATAACCACTCCTGGTATTGAAGGTAGTCAATATCCATACCAAATTCCTTTGGATGTTCAATTCATAGAGGGAAATCCTTTAGAGATTAAAATGGGTCCAAAATATCCACAAAATACTAATAAATGGAAGAAAGAAGAACCTGATGTAGATGATGTAAAAACAGCGGAGGAACTAGCCAATGAAATGTCAATTTTGGATTTCGTTAAAGTAAATAATGTAATGGGTTTCGTTCCGAAACAGGATGTAGCTGCAACATATTATAGAGGAATTTCAAAAGATCTTGTTGAATTTAAGATTGTAACAAAAAAACCAAGTGGAGCAATTCCAATTGGAATTGAACCATGGGTAATAGGAGATCCTCTAGAAAAACTCGATATTGTGCAATCAATGCTCGTATCTCCCAAGGTTATTCCTAATATCACTACAAGAAAATGGATTTACAGAGAAGGACCAGGCATTGAGATAGAAAAAAGTGTTCCAGATATGATGATAGTAGTAGATTCATCGGGATCTATGGATTGGTCCTTTGATAAAGGAAAAATGAACAAAAGTCCGTTTCACCTTGCAATGGTGGCTTCATTTGCAGCTTTACAATACGGAGTTAAGAAAGGAATTAAAATTGCAGCAATTAATTTTAGTGAAACAATTTTTAAACAAGCTTGGACAACCGATCCAAGATTAATCGAAAAGACTTTATTGCACTATCAAGGAGAAGGAACAGAACTACCAATATATGACATTAAGGGCATGTGTAGGAAAGGGGAACGAAATTCATTGGTTCTTCTAATCACAGATTTTGAAATCCAAAATTGGGAAATTGCATATCACGATATTGTGGAAATTCTTAAAATGGGAAATAAGCTTGTTGGATTCTTCATAGGAGGTCATAGATCATACCTTAATACCAAAGATTTTCAAGAACTTATGGCATTAGGAGCAGTGTTTCATCCAGTCAGTAGAGTCCAGGATTTAGTAGGGCTAGTAATAAAAGAGGTTCAAAATGTGTATGAACCCTAACAAAATTCAATTCTAGAACTTCTCCAAAACACACACTTTTATACAATTATTACTATCCAAGCTCATGAGAGGACAGAAAATTGCTTTAATCGCTCACAATGCGAAAAAAGAGGAAATTTGTTCGTTTGCTTTAGAACATGAAGACTTTTTATCAAACTATTCCCTAATTGCTACAGATGGAACTGCCCGTGTGATTGAATCCAGAACAACCAAATTAAAAGTTGAAAAACTAGATCATGGTCCGGATGGAGGAGATATTCGCATAGCAAATAGAGTTCTGGATGGAGAGATTAAAGTATTATTTTTCTTCATCGATATGGAAACTCCATTCGGTCATGAAGTAGATATTAACAGCCTAATCCGAATTTGTGTTATTAAAGATGTTCCCATTGCATTGAATAATACTACAGCTCATTTGATCATAAAAGCTCTTAAAGAAAACTAAATTGATCATATCATCCCGATATTATTTGGCTTTTAAGGTTCGAAATAACTGAAATGCATTAATTATAATCAGTTGAGAACATATGACGAACATAGGTTTCTTAGGAAATGTTAATGTTGGAAAAACCAGCTTGCTCAGATTATTTGTAAATGAATGCCAGAATGAATCTCTTAAAAAAACCTGTAAAGTTATAAAGAGCGACTTTAGTGGAGAATCTACTGCATATGATCAAGACATACCGGTTACAACCAAGACTATTCACCCTAATAGAGTATATTTCTCTGATAATCAATCTCACAGTCATACATTATTTGCTCCAGGAGGAGATAAGGAACGTGCCGTGGTTCGAATGGGGATAATTACGATCAGCAGAATTGTAAAACAAGTAGTAGCTGTGTTCTCATTGAATCAAAATTTGAATGAACAATTGGATTTTTTTAGTTCGGTTAGGCATATCCCGCGTGAAGTCTACGTGTGTTTAAACAAATTTGACCTTGTAGATAAAAATGATGGGTTAAAATTAGCAGAAAACTGGGAAATTGTAATTAAAAATTATTTCCTCAAACGGAGAATAAGAGTAAGAGATGTATTCATTACTTGTGCTGAAGATTTAGAAGAATATAGAGTTTATAATAAAGCTGCTGCTGAAATGATAATGAAAATAACAAAAGAACATGATGAATCAGTAGTTGGGTTAGATCCGCTAACAGCAGCTGTTTAATTAAACACATTATTACATTTTTTGTTTGCATCTCGTATTTTTAGTGATTTTTAGCTCGATGGGAGAAATACTCAAAAAATGCTTTTTGATCATTTGTGAAGACACCATCTTTTAATTCGTTTAATTTTTAAAAATCTAGTAAGATATTTTCTGGAAATTTCTTCTTGTAAGCTTTATACGCAATAATTGCGACATCAAAACGAGTTTTCAAGTTCACGTTCATATACTGATGCAAAAAACCTACATTTATTAAGAACATCAACAAATTCTCTACTAGCAGGAAGGGATACTATCATGTCAGATGAATTTAATAACGAACCACAATTTGTTGTCGAAGAACGAGGGAAATATCAACCTCGAATGAGACCAAATCGACCTGGTAAACTTTTTTGGGGTCGTACACTACTCATTGGTTTTGCATTTTTTGCGTGTTCACTCGCCTGGGGATACTATAATTTTGCTATGCCTTTGATTCTTGATGATTTTTTTGAAGAATTAGGAATTGGTGCTATCTCGGATTTCTTAATTGGAGTAGTAATGGTGCTAGATAACGTTGTAGCAATAATATTTCTGCCAATCTTTGGAGCTCTATCTGATCGAACGAGATCTAAATGGGGAAAACGAACACCCTATATCCTTTTTGGTTCGACTATTGCTATGGTTGCATTTGCAGGAATCGGAATAATTTCAGGATACACAGGAATTGCAGTGTTTTGGGGAATGATTAGTTTAATTATGATATTTAATTTCGCAATGTCATTTTTCCGGAGCCCTGCAGTTACATTAATGCCCGATTTAACAGATCCAAAGGTTCGATCGACAGGGAATGCAATGATAAATCTTCATGGTGCATTAGCAATGGTACTAGGTCTCGGAATTAGGTCAATCTCGGGAATGATCTTTGGTGAAGAAGCTGCTCGCTCAGGAGGATTCTACCTAGTTGGTATTATCACAATGGTGGGTGTACTAATCTTGTTCCTCACCATAAAAGAAACTCCCACTGGTGACAAAATAATGAGATTTAGTAAACATAATATTGCAACAGATCCTGTAACACTCGAATATATCGGAGAAACGAAGGTTGAAGAAAGAGAATCTATGCTTAGAAATATCACAACTATATATAGAGATAAAGACAGAAGTGGTATTTGGATGTTGTTGGTAATATTTCTATGGTTCTTCGGATTCAATGCTTTAAACACATTTTACAGCTTATATGCAACGGAATATTTAGGCTGGGAGGAAGGAAATGCAGGATTGGCACTGATGATAGCTCCAGCTACTATGGTTCTCACAGCAGCATTCACAGGGAAAATTGCAGAGTGGATAGGAAGAAAACGGACAATTTTCATAGGTTTAATAGGATTAACTGGGTGTTTAATAGCTTTGATCTTTATCAAAACCGATAGTTTAATGATTTTAGCTTCTGTATTTGGAGTGATAGGTATTTTTTACGGAATGATAAACATCAACACAATTGTGATAATATGGGAATTAGCACCTAAAGGCAAAGTGGGAACTTATACAGGTTCATACTATTTCTTCTCTCAATTGAGTGATACTTTAACTCCCTTAGTTGCAGGAGGAGTATTTAGTTTGTATCTAGTAATTTTCAATGTAAATCCTGTATATGGTTGGCAATACGCTTTACTCATGCCGTATGCGATTATCTGCGAAATTCTTGCAATGATATGTTTAACGCAAGTAAAAAGTGGGGAATCGAAAGATTTTGGCAAAAAACGTAAAAATGTACAAGAAATCTAATATTTTTCCTTATTTTTTTTATTTACTCGACTATTTTATAATTTCAAATTACTTAGTGGTTAAAGGAACTTCTTTTTTGGGTTTTGTTGATCCAACTTCCGTAAAAACATAGATTCGCTCTTTAGCATACAATGAGGTTGTTTTCTTCAACCTTAAGAGCCAGGAAATAACACTTAATAACCATTCAACACTCATAATGAATCTGATTTTTTCCCATAATATCAGAATTAAAAACCAAATTCCCATCATTAATCCCATAAACAAGTAAATTTCAGCCATATTCCAAACTAAAACTGGATCTTCAGCACTGAAATCGACTGCAGGACCTAAAATTTTCTCCAAAATCCAAAATACTCCATCAGAAGGAAATCTCCCCACAGTAAATATCGATAATGATACAACCCCAAATCTACGAAGCCATCTTGTTCGTCGAATTGATCTTTCACGTCGTTCAGGAGATCCCATCTCAAGATATTTATTAAAAATCGAAAATAATCCGATTTGTGCCCCTAAATTAAAGAACTGGACATATAAAGGAACATCATTACTAGCAAAATCTAACAAGAAGGACCAGTCAAAGATAGCTGCTATTCCAAGTACAGTTAATCCGACAAAGAAAAAACAGAAGCTAAACCACATAAAACGTTTCTCAGGCACTTCACTTACTATATAGTACCCTAGAAGACCCCCCATTACTCCAAAAGAAAAGGTATGTGCTATTTTGAATCTTCCATAAACGAATTTCGAAACACAAAGCTCAAAAAATACTAAATTTTTGGTGTAAAAGAAATTTGCGAGTTCTCTACCCCATAATATGAAGAGATCACTCATTGATAAAAACACAACAGCAAATCCTATCATTATTGCAGAAAATAAAATGGTTTTTTTAGATAATCCAATTTTACGAAATATAATAAGCATTATTGGAACTAGTACACCTACAATTGCTATGGAATCTAAGGTTTCACTACCAAAATTCAATCGAATGGGACCGTATTGTCTGAAGATTGATTCAGTATTAGGCACTTGTGCAATATAAGTAATGATTCGATATAATAATACTAAGAGAAATCCACCTATTATTCTTGATATAATTATTTTCAAAAAAGCTCGGTTGTCTTTTGGATCGGTTTGAAAAATTTTTGCCGATAATGCCATACAAGATAAAAAAGTAAAAGCAGACCCCCATACCCCCATGATAATAAGCGGAACAAGAGATCCAAGTAATATTGGATGCATGGATTTAACTAGTGGGATAAAATTGGAAGACAATCCTTTGCCAATTTGATGAGTAAATAGGTGGACAAGAATCATCAGCATTATACCAAATCCTCGTCCGGTATCGACACTAGTGATCCGTTTTTGAGACAAGGTAAACCTAATTATACCTTTGAAAATAAAAAGCATCCGATAATAATAGACCATCAAGAACTTATAGAAAAAGAGCTGTCATTCTTTGATTTTTTCATCCAGTTCATGAGGATCTATTTCTTTTCCAGCCTTTTTCATAAAATATTTTGAATCTGCCCCTGGACCCAATAAAATTGCATTCGTAAGAACGTTATTACGAATGAGAACTTTACGACATGTGTATGTATCTTGCCGTTTATATTCATACAAAGTAGCCCCTTCCTCAGCTTGAGGGGTGGAAAGTCCAATACAAGTTAAATCAATACCTGCAATTTTCAAGCGAGTGTTCCATATCGATGGTTTGTAGGGTTCAGGATTTTCTTTAAGTATATGAGCGACTGCTTGTTTAGCTTGTTCCATACTTGCTGGAATGATTCCCCAAATTTTATCTTCAAATTGGATACAATCACCTACCGCATACACATCTGGATTTGATGTTTGCATATATTCGTTTACAATTATTCCCTTTTGAGTTTTCAAACCGCAATCTTTTGCAAGTTGTGTGTTTGGAATAATTCCAAGTTGTTGGAGAATCATATCGGTTTTTATTGTTTTTCCACTTTGCGATATAATTCCCTCGA
>JAEOUK010000260.1 GCA_016839385.1 Promethearchaeota archaeon | reverse complement strand
ATCATATTGTCTTTCATCCAGTTGATTGTTTGTAGCTATTTTCGACATTCATTTTTCGTGTAAATAACTTATTCTAGGGATTTATACTTTTTGTAAAATGTCAAGGACAGATAATGAAGAAGAAACAACATATTTCTAAATTTGGTGCTCTAATGATGCCCATTCGCATTTTTTCCTTAGAATCTTTCAGTTGAATAAGAGTTTGATAAGTCTAAAATTGTAATTTGATTCTGATTTATAGGTCTCACGTTGTTTTGCGATAGTTTTAAGTGAAAAGTTTGTTATTTACGATTTGTGATAGTGATAAAAGGGAATAAAATATTTTTAACGCAGCTGAAATCAGACGATGTAGAATACTTAGTTAGATATACCAACAACCATGAACTGAATAAGTATTCGGGACCCTATTTAGCATCTACAGTGGAAGGAGCTCATAAATATATAGACGATTCCAACAAAGGCATTCAAGAAAAAAAGTACTTTAGATTTGGGATATATAAAAATCCCCATAAATTAGTTGGTGTAATTGGTTTCTTTGATTTAGATGCTGAAGCAAAAAAAGGAGAGGTAGGTTTTTGGGTAGCAAAAGAATATTGGGGAAATGGATATGCAACAGAAGCATTAACTCTCATTACAACCTATGTTTTTGAAGAATTACACTTCCATAGGATATATATATTCTTTCATGAAAAAAATTCGGCAGTTCCGAGAGTTGCGGAAAAATGCGGCTATGAAAAAGAAGGAAAGATAAAAAATTGTTATTTAAGAACTGTTGAGTAGTATAAATGTTGGTGAATAAAAACCATGTTTTTAGTATTTGTTGATTGCTCCTAATTCGTTGCTGTGGTGATGTTACATCCTTTGATTTTTATATAGGGGACAAATGTAGGAGTTTCCACTTCCCACCAATATATTTGAGGTGTGTCTTTCCCAATCTGAGTAACATTTTCACACATACGTAATAGATTATCAGAAATACGGAATTTTTTGATACTCTGGACAATTTCTCCATCCTTTATCAAAAAAGAACCGTCTCGAGGAATTGTAGAAAATGTCCCTTCTCTTGCATTAGTGAAGCGGGTATACCAATTGGAAGTGACTAATATCGTAGGATTTTGAGATTCTTGAACCATTTCATCAATAGAGTAATCTCCTGGCTTAATTACTGTATTACTTGAGTTTGGGAATAAAGTTCTCGGTCCAGATCCCTCCATCATTAAATATCCTAATTGAGAATTCCCCGTGGTTCTTGTACCAAATTTTCCAACTCCAATTAATCCCAATAGAGACCAAATTTTTGCAGAGGAAGTGTTATGTATAAGACTTTTAAACACACCGTTTTGAATTATTGGTGTGGGTTTCGCATTAACTCCCTCCATATCGAATGGATAACTTCCAAGACCCTCGGAATGTGTTGGATCATCATAAATTGTTAATTTGTCAGGTCCGATTTTTTTACCCAATTTGTTATGAAGGGGACTTGTGCCCATTAGGTGATTAATAGGATTTGCTCCTGATATGATAGATCCAAATATATTTCCTGCGACAGTAGGGCTTAAAATGAGATCGTATACTCCAGATTCACATTGAGTGGCATTCACTGCATTTTTAGCGATATTAGCAGATCGTTCTGCAGATTCAATAATTTTAGACTCAATATTTTGTAATGATCTTCCTGCAATTACGTCTTGACCACTACTTTCTGCATCAAAAAAGGAACGAATAGTCATGCGATAATATGAAGTTGAATATACACCTCCATTACCCTTACTGCTTAGAAGTCCTGTTTGTTTTTTTCCTGAATATAACACACCTGCTACTTTGGTTGAACCTAATTCAGTAGCTGCATGTATAGCAGAATTAACGTAAACCGGGGTTTCTTGAAAGAATGCGTCAATTCTATCATCAATAAAGTCTTTTTTTGAAGGATAATTTTGCTTATTTTTCTCAATTCCCCAAAATGCGATAGATTTTGGCTCAGATTTAAGATTTTTTAATCCTTGGTGAATAAGCGTTTTGATCGTGGATTCTTCTGGATTATGAATGGAAAGAATCTTTGTATGTCTTCCCGTAGCAGCAAAAACATCTATTACATGCTCTCTCCATTGTTTATTTATGTCAATCTGAGAATTGGAAAACCGTGTCTGATGTTCATCATTATGAGTAAATTTAGCAATTACGATTTTAGCTCCGCAATCTTTACATAAGTCAATGACATTTTGGAGTAATTCAATTGTTAATTCCATCATATACCCTCCCCTACTCGTATATTACGTATTCGGAATGGCGCACCTCCCATACTAACAGGAATCCCTTGCATGGGGTCACTTTTTCCACATGTTCCATAAGGAGCAAAATAACCCCTACCAACTGCATCGACATTTTGCATTATTCCAAAAGTGGTTAATTCAAGGGTAGGACGACGGATCAACGTGTCAGTTAAATGTCCGTTTTCAATTAAGTAGCATTCTAATCCTACATATTTGGATTGGAATCGCCGGTCATCAATATTCCATTCGGTAAAACTCTTCATGTACATTCCAAGCTCGATTCCTTCAAATAGTTCACTTAAATCAAAGTCTCCTGGAGCCATATAGGTATTTGCCATCCTCACTAACGGTTCACGGTTATAAGAAAACGCTCGAGATGCTGCTGTGGAGTTACAGCCAAATTTATAGGCATACTCACGATTTAGAAGAAGATCATTCAGCATACCATTTTTTATAAGATTTCGAGGAAAAGCTTTCACTCCCTCATCATCATAGAGATATGCTCCTGCACCTTCGTGTAGTGTAGGATCATCGATAATGTTTACACAATCATTT
>JAEOUK010000259.1 GCA_016839385.1 Promethearchaeota archaeon | reverse complement strand
GCTAAAGTAAAATTATAAGTTCCATAACCAAAAGATTCAACGGAAAATATTTCAGCACAAAACCATTGATCCAGACAAATTCCATGGACAATCTTTAGATGTAAGGAACCATTGGAATCTTTCCACACATTTTGAGTGCTATCATTGAAATAATTTGGTCCAGGACCCCATAATTCACCTGCAGATGATTTCACATTCCACTCATAGCTTGAAAAGGAAATTGTTCCAACAGTTGCGTTTGAATTAACTGTCGAATAATTAAATGTATTTGAACTGGGTAAAGATATTAATAAAATCAATGAAAGGACACTTATTTTGATGAATTTAGCTTTCATCTCTTGTAAATGATACATAACCTCACCCTTAATTATTTTGAACTCGAAGATCCTACTATGTATAAACCTTCATCAAGATCAATAAAATCGCATAAAACTCCACAATGGTTTCATGATGCAAAATTGGGAATTTTCATCCACTTGGGTTTATATTCAATACCAGCTTTTGCAGAAGTACACAAAAAAAGTTTTCATGAACTTCAAAAGGAAGAAGGAACTGGAAGATATTTTTATAAAAATCCATATGCAGAATGGTATGAAAATACGCTTCGAATGAGGGATACAGAAACTTATAGATATCACATAAAAGAGTATGGTCCAGATTTTAAATATCAAGATTTTGTGCCAATTTTTAATAAGGAAATCGAAAAATGGAATCCCGAAGAAATGGCAGATATATTTAAAGAAGCTGGAGCTAGATACGTCTGCCTGGTTACAAAACATCATGACGGATTCACAATGTGGCCTTCCAAATCTCCCAATCCAAATTATGATAAATATCATGCAGACAGAGATATTGTTGGGGAATTAACTCAAGCTGTCAAAAAAAGGGATATGCGAATGGCGCTTTATTATTCAAGCAAAATTGATTGGTCTTTTGACAAGAATTGTATAAAAAATGCTCCAACATTCTTAGATAACGAACCTCAGCAAAAAGAATATCCAAAATATGTTGAGAATCATTGGTATGAATTAATGGATAAGTATGATCCATCAATTTTGTGGTCTGATATAGGTTATCCTGCAAAATCGAATAAATTGAAATTATTCGCAGATTTTTACAATAAACATCCTGATAATGCAATTAATAATAGATGGAGTCAAATCCCTCCATTTGGAAGATGGTTAATAAGACGTCCATTTATTTCAAAACTGATTACAAAACTTGCAGACAAGCTACTTGCTAAACAAGAAGACGCTAAGAAAAGTAAGGAAAAATTAAATCCCTTATATGATTTTACGACTCCCGAATACCAAGTAGAAACTAATATTAAAAAACATAAGTGGGAAACATGTCGAGGTTTAGGTAGTTCCTTTGGATTCAACAAAATGGAAAAAGACGAAGACTACATGAGTTCCAAAGAGTTAGTCCACACTTTGATTGATGTTGTGAGTAAAAATGGTAATTTGTTGATCAATGTCGGTCCCAGAGCAGATGGATCAATACCTGAAATTCAAAAGAAATTGATATTAGATTTAGGAAGTTGGTTAAAAATAAATGCTGATGCAATTTACGGAACACGTCCATGGAAAATGGCTGAAAATCGAACAAAGGATGGGATTTCTATTCGATTCACATCTAAGAATTCCAAAATCTTTGCAATTTTGCTTGATAAACCAAAACAGTCTATAGTGCTTCAAGATATTGAATTACCTGAAATTAAAGATCTTAGAATTTTAGGTTCGAATGATGAAGTAAAATGGGGAACAGTTGAAAATACAATAGTAATTGAAACCCCTGCTAATTTGATTGATAGTTATGCGTATGTTATAGAATTCAGCGTATAAAAAACATATTTGATGGTGATATTATCACCATTCCGTTACATTCATTTTTTTAAGTAATCCCAAAATCATAATAAGAATTACTCCAATTGCAATCCATGCAAAAATCATAAAATCTATATATGCAATAACATGTGTTACGAATACATCTACTATCAGCAATGCCATAATTACTACCCAGATGAATCCTACTAGTATCACGTATTTTATTGCTTTAATCATCACAAATACAGAAAATGTAATAATGCCAAGAGCTGTGCAAATAATACCCAGCCACAACCACAATAGATTATTTGTAGGCATGAAAAAAAACATCATCCAAAACGTAATCAATATAGCAACCCACAAGACCAAAAGAAAGAATTTGATATTTTTCGGTT
>JAEOUK010000258.1 GCA_016839385.1 Promethearchaeota archaeon | reverse complement strand
GGAGAAAAAATTGTCCGATGGAATGATATCGTATTTTTGGGACTCAATAAAGACATATGCTGCTAAGTTATCATTTTCAATTTGGATGCTACATGAATTTGTTGAAGGCCCTTCATAAAGGAGGCTCAATTCAAATTTTACTTCTTCAAACATAAAATCTTTCGGTTTTCCCAAAAGATGAAAATTTTCATATGTCTGACCGTCTTCGCTCTTAACATTGACAAATATCATGTGTTGTTTCTTCCCTGTTGCTTTTCCTTTAATTTCTTGAATAATAACGACTTGTGATGATAATGCTGGTATCTCATGATATTCACCAATTAAATCTCCATCTCTAGCTTTCACTACTTCCTCAGCGGTACAAATTGCGTATGAAATAGATATTCTTTTGTTAAATTTGGTATCATTTGTGATCCAGAATTCTATATAATTTTCATGCTCTAAAATAGATGGCATGATGGATGCATAAAATCGTCTAGCAAAATAATGAAGGGCTTTCCATCGACCATAATAATCCAATGAACTCCAGCTTGCTACAGGCCAACAATCATTTAATTGCCAGTAAAGAGAGCCCATGCAATGATTTTTATTTCGGTTTCGTCTCCAGTGTTCTACACCATATTTCATTGCTTCTGCTTGGCTTATTTGGGAAAGAATTACTTGTTTTTCAAAATCTTTGGGAATTGAGTATCTTTTCTTCATATACTTCAAGATTTTCTTATTTCCCGCACCGTTTTTCTGGTGATTTTCCATGATTTCAGAAAACATGTTCATCTGGTCTGGTGGGCAAAATTCAAAAAGAGTGCGCATATGAGGAAAACTTTCAAAACCGTATTCTGACATAAAACCGTACTGTTTACGATACGATTCAAAGGGACGTCCTCCGTGCCAAACCCCCCAATAATGCTTATCTCCAAATCCAGCTTTATTTGCTTGCAGAATTCCACCTCCCTTAGAACTTGTGAATCCTCCATTTGATGGAGAACTAGGCCAGTAATCATGTTGGGGATCATATTGATTTACTAATCGAGGGAGAAATTCTTCGAAGAATTTGATATAGGAAGTCTTGTATCTCTTCTTTTTGAATACAACTTTTGAAAATACGAGTACTAATAAATCAAATAACGCTTCAATCTCGTTATTCCCGCACCACAAAGCTAGGCTAGCGTGGTGTCGAATTCGCATGACATTTTGCTTTGCTTCTTCCATTGCGTTATTAAGGAACTCGGGATCAAATAGTGGGTATATTGCACACGCAAATGGAAAATCTTGCCAGACAAGAAGACCAAACTGATCACATAAATCATAAAATTCATCTGTTTCATATATCCCACCACCCCAGACACGGATAAAGTTGAAATTCGCTTCTTTAGCAAATTGGAGATTCATAGTGTATAACCCTAGTTTTTGTCCACGAGGAATGAAACTATCAATAGGGATCCAATTTCCTCCTTTTGCAAAAACAGGTAACCCGTTTAACTTAAAATAAAAAGACTCCCCCCATTCATTTGCATCTCTCACTAATCCGATGTCTCTTAAACCGATTGTTAATGTTTTTGAATCAATAATTGTATCTTTTTCGGCTATCGATACCTCTACTGTATGTAATAAGGGTTCTCCTAGATCGTGAGTCCACCATAATTCAGGATTTTCAATTAAAATATCAATTGTTTCTTTTTTTTTATGAGTTACAATATTTTTCTGGTATTCTCTTCCTGAGGGAGAAAAGATAAGCAGTTGAAGGACATGTGGATAATCATTATCGTTATTCAGAACGATATCAGTTTCAACTTTTACAACTTTTATTTCAGGATAGGAATCAGCGTCCTGTTCTGTTTCTTTATCATAGTAATAATAACATCGTGGATGAACGGTTTCGATAGATAATCCGTCACTACAGATGATTTCCACAGATTTCCAGATACCGATATCGGGTAATTTTGGACCCCAATCCCAACCAAAACTGTACTGAGCTTTACGTAAATAGGGTACCCCTGGGAGTGCTGTATTCAAACCAGTAGAAAGATTATCTTTCCAAATCTTTTTCTTTTCTTGTGCAGCATGTATAGGACTAGTAAATTTGACTTCTAAGTGATTGTCTGTGGCTTTTGCAATATCTTTTATGTCAAATTCATAAGTTCTGAACATATTTTCGGTTTTTCCTAGGCTTTTACCGTTAAAGATCACCTCTGCGATAGTATCTAAACCATAAAATCGCAATTTTAATTCCGAATATATAAGGAATTTCGTGTCTATATCAAACCATTTTTCATATGTCCAATCTGATTCGAATACCCATGATACATTATGTTCTTCATCTCCATAAAATGGATTTTTTATAATTTCATTTTTGAAAAGGGATTCAAATACAGTTTGTGGAAGATTGCACGTGAGTTTTATTACTTTTTCCTCTTGCACAATTTGCCAGTGATCATTCAAAGGTATATTGAAGACTGGTTTAATCATACTTTTTTAGTCAACAGTTTTGTATTAGAATATTTGCCCCTTTCTCTAGAAGTGTTGTGAACTTCATTAGGAATTTTAACTGAAATGATTAAAAATCTTCAACACCAATTGATTTTTATGAAAGCGGCTTTTGGACGGGTGAATCTAACACCAGATAATTATCGAGGAAAACCCTTAGCAGGATATGGTAATTTTTGTTATGGTAAATTGGACGATATCCACGGTTCCGCGTTTCTTTTTGAAAATAGTGGGAATTACTTGATATTATTTTCATTGGATTTTCTCAAACTTCCAATAGCATATACTGATTATTTGAAATCAAAAATTCAAACACAATTTGCAATTCCTCCAGAAAATGTGCTAGTTCACTGCACACATACTCATAAATCCTTTGATCAAGGAGGAGAATTCCAATTTCCTACTGGGATTGTTGGATTTATGAAGGGGATAATGTTCGGATCATACTATATGGATGATAGATACAACGTTTGGGTTTCAAAAAAACTACTGTATTTAATTGAAAAGTTAAAGTCTGAGCTTATAGAGTGTGAAATTGCATGGACAAAAAAGAAAATAGAGGATAACTTGATAATAAATCGAAGACATCCAGATAGAAAATCGAAATCTGATTTAGGAATCATAGACATTCGTGAAAAGAAATCTAAGAAAAATATTGGTTTGATAGTAACATATGCGATGCACCCTACTACATTGAATTCACAGATTAATATGCTCTCTGCAGATTATCCGGGAATACTAGTAAATCATCTCCATAAAATTTCAGATTATAAATTGAATGTCGCATTTTTCACCTCACCAGCTGGAGATATAAATCCAATCACTACATGTGGGACGGATTTCGATGAGTTAGCAAAAGAACATAAAAATACGTTAATTAATGAAAATTCAATTTATTCTCAGTGGGGAACATATGAAGATACTAAAAGAATTGGTCAAATACTTGCAGAGAAAACTTTTGAACTATATAAAACATTGCAGAATAAGGATTATTTTGACAAAATGGAATTTAACACCCACCTTAGAAGATTTATTATCCCAATGAAAGATTTTACAAAGTATAAATCCAAAGTCTGGTTTGGGAATAGATTGAAATTCTTATTCAAAAAACATATTTTGATTCGATTTCCCCTTATAATGAGTGAATCCAAGAAACCTAATTTTCCTGGATTTTCAGTTAGGCGTCAAAATAGCGAATTTGTTGTTGAAAGTGTGGTTCATTATATTACAATTGGGACTAAGGATAAAAAGAAAAATCTCTCTATTTCAGGAATTCCGGGTGAATTATTTGAAGATATCGCAGAAGAATTCTATAATAATTCTCCATTAGGTAGAAAGAATACGTTTATTTTTCAAAATTCTAATGATTGGATAGCTTATTTATTACCACTCAATGAATACATAACCGTTGGTGGTTATGAGGCTTTTACGAGTTTTAGTCCTCTCGCGGGAGAATACGTTCGAAAAAACTATTATAAACTGCTTAAGGACGCAGAACCCGTATGAAAACCAAACCGAATGTTATTTTCATAATCACTCATGACACTGGGACTTATTTTGGTTGCTATGGAAAACCAGTGAATACACCTAATATTGATAAATTAGCGAATGAAGGAGTCTCCTTAACTCAACATTTTTCTTGCGCTCCTCAGTGTACTCCAAGTCGTGGGGGAATATTAACTGGTAAAATGCCCCATTCTAACGGGTTAATGGGATTGACGAATATGGGATGGGATCTTCCTGAAAATAATAATACTCTTCCACAACTCTTGAAAACTGCGGGATACTCAACACATCTAATCGGACTTCAACATACACACCATAAACCCAAGAAACTAGGATATGATACAACCTCCCCACGATCTGATTTTCCCCATATGGGAACGAGTGTAGTTCGTCGTTTCAAGAAATTCATAAAACAAGTAGATAATGGAGAAATTCAACAACCGTTTTTTTGTTCAGTAGGATTTTTTGAAACTCACCGTTTTAATGGATTAGAAGATAATTCCAGTCCATTTAATACTTCCAAACCACGATTTCCTGTTGATCCAGAAGAAGTAATTGTACCTTTAACTCTTCCACAACACAGTTCTTCTGTCAAACAGGATTTATTAGATTTTGTTTCTTGTGTGAAGAGTCTAGATAATTATATCGGCAAAATTCATACTTTAATTAATGAATCGTCTATTGCTAAAAATACTCTAATTATCTTCACAGTGGATCATGGCATTCCTTTTCCTCGACATAAGTGCACATTATATGATTCAGGATTGAGTGTTCCCCTAATTATAAATATGCCCTCAATGGTGCCCGGGAGAAGAAAGATTGATGATCTCGTCTCAAACATTGACATCTTTCCTACAATACTTGATATCGCTGGTGTATCTATTCCTAGGGATATTCAAGGGAGAAGTATTGCAGGGTTGCTTTTACAGAATTCTAAATTTAGATATTCTCCTCGAGAAAAAATTCATGGAGAATTAACATTTCATGATATTGGATTTAATCCAATTCGGTGCATTCGAACAAAAAAATGGAAATATATTCGTAACTTTGTTCCATTAGACTTCCTATTTGAAATACCGGATGATATTTCCACTTCTTTGTCGGGAAAAGCCTACCTAAAAGAACACCCAGAGTATTACAGTTCACGTCCTGAGGAGGAATTATATGATTTGGAAACCGATCCTGACGAATTATCAAACCTTGCTTATAATCAAAAATATACGAATATTAAAAAAGAACTAAGAAAACAGCTAATGAAATTTTTAGAGACCACGAATGATCCTGCTCTGAAAGGAGAAATTCAAGAACCTCTAGTACCAGAGAAAAGTCCACAAAGATATATTTATGACTGGGAACCATAGATTATTAATGGAGTTTCGAGAAGTTCAACAAGACTTATTTTCAGTTGGCTCGGAATATCATCTAGTTCATTGTATTAGCTCCGACAAGCAAATGGATGCGGGAATTGCTTATCATTTCAACAAGAAGTTCAAAATACGATCTCTTTTAGCAAAAAAAAGTGAAGCAGAATTAAAACATCCTACTTGCATAAAAACCGAAGGAACCCGTGTATTCAATTTAATCACAAAAGAACGCTATTGGAATATACCCACTTACGAAAATTTGGAAGAAGCTCTTATCCAGATGAAAAATCAGATTGTAAAAGAAAAAATAACCAAACTGGCAATGCCAAAAATTGCATCCGGGTTAGATAAAAAGAAATGGGAAAAAGTAAGGGAAATAATCAAAAAAGTGTTTAAAGATACAGATGTTGAGATAATGGTTTGTTATATTCAGTAATCAAATTCAATATTCACCCAATTCATTTACTTTTTGTGTAAATTCCTCTAACACTTTTGGTAGAGAATTTGTACTATCTCCATCATCTTCATACACTTGAATCCGTGATTTATCATATCCAAGAGCATCGAGAAGATCGATAGTGTTCTCGAAACGTTGTTCTGATAACTCAAGAGCACCACGATAATGACACATTTCATGATTACAAATTCCAATGAAAATACCATCTATTTTTTCTTGAACACATTTCTAAAGTAGAGCACGGTCAATCCTTGCAGCACACATAACTCGGAAGAATTTTATTTTTGCTGAATATTTTTTTTCCACAAAATCGACGTGTTTCTTCTTATCTTTACTTTGCCAGTTACAAATGAAAGCAACAATTTTTGGAGTATTGGTCATTACAGTTGAACTTGTTGACTGTTGTATCGCTCGATTCTTTCGTGCCACTATTTATTTCCTCCCGATTGCCTTAGAAATAATTCGATTTCTTCAAAATATAATCCATCATTCCAATTAACAGTTGAAATAGCATTTACTGGGCATTCTGAGCCACATAATCCACAACATAAACATAATTTTGGATCAATTACTGCTTTACGAATTATTCTTTCTCCAAATACATAATATTTTTTCATTAAATTAAAGGATATTGCTTGAGCGGGACAATTTTTTATGCAAGTTCCACATCCAATGCACTTATTAGTATCTATTTGCATAATAGCACACCCAATGCATCGAATTGGCTCAATATGACCAGTTTTGTCATTTAATCCCAACGACACTTCTTTGAAAGTTGTATCACGTTCCCTTTGGGATATTTCATCTACATGATGTCGTTTTGTGTTCCAATTATTCGGATTTATTTCTGGTAATGGGATGGTTACATTATCCTCTATGTAGAGTTTCCCTGTACCACCAAGGTACATATCAATAGATTGAGCACCAGTACGCCCATGACCAATTGCTTCTATCATAAGTCCGGGTTTCAACATATCTCCACCCGCAAATACACCCGGTAATCCTGTTTTCTGTGTATGGGATTCAGCGTTCAACCACCTATCTTTACGGAACCAGTTTAGTCCTTCAACTCCTTTC
>JAEOUK010000257.1 GCA_016839385.1 Promethearchaeota archaeon | reverse complement strand
GTCATTATGAATTGATGGAGTTGCAGTTGTATTAATATTAACCTCGCAGAGTCTCTTCAGATATTCGGGTGAGTTTTTCTCTAAATGATATCGTGCGTTCACATTAGGATCTCGCATACACGTTAATTCCGTAACTTTGAGAAAGAGATATGTTAAATCATTTACTGCATTCTCTCCTTCTGGAGTAACTCCTCCCAATGTGATTACTTGATCACTTGAAGATCCTCCAAAGAGTTTATTACCAACATTAGGAACAAGCGGTAAATGATCCTGGCATTTGAAATAAAAAGCACCAATGAGTTCTATAGCTTCCGAAATTAAGATCTTACGTCCCTCTTCTGTTGCATTTTCCATGTCTCTCTGAAAATATGGATATAAAACTTGATCCAATCGACCTAGTGATAATCCTGCATTCATATTTTCTTGGTGTAGTGCCACCCAAATGATCCAAATTTCAAAAATGGCATCTTTAAATGTCTTTGCCGGATATTTTGGAACTCTTGACAGGGAATCAATCATTCCTTCTAGTATTTCCATCCTTTGCTGTTGCTTTTCTGAAGGATTTTCTATTTGAAGTAACTCTGTTAATTGTGTTTTCGCTTCTTCTTTGAGATTTTCTGCATAAATAAGAATTCCTTCAAGAGCAAAAACGATTCCTTGATAGAATTTAATATTTTCTCCGTCTGTAGACTGATTTTTTAACCGAATTTCATCAATCATTTTAGATAATCCTAATTTCAATGGTTTTTCAAAATCAGGAATTGTATGACTTATTGCTTGTGTTTTCCACATGAAGTACAGCACCCATAATTCTTCTAATTGCTGTGAAACAGGATTGCCATATTTCTTTCGAGCTTGCTCTCGGATATTTCTGTCAATAAAATAGGGAAATGCTTTGAAATTCAAGATTTTTTTTGTTTCTTCTTCTATATGATAGGGATTTAGTTCCCGAGCATAGCATGTATCGAGTTCAGGCCATATAGCTGTAGCCCCAAATTCAGGAAATAGTTGAACACCCATACGATATGAGGTTGTAGACCCTGGTATTAAATCATCTTCAAAAATTTTTGGTTTCTTATGTGAGAGAAGATATCTTACCATTCTGCCTTGACGTAATCCTGGATGCCAAGGGTTTCCAGTTTCTTTTCGGGTTTCAAATCCTTCGTTCATGAAGAAGTCGGTTATGTTTTCGGCACGTTCTGGGCATACCCAGGGATGTTCAGAATACCATTTATCTTTAAGATGGAGTAATTGAGGGTAATCGTGAATTGTGAAATTTCCCATAAAGGGATCGTTTAAGTATTGGACGTTATCCACTTTTCGGTCTAGTTGCATGTTTTCAATGCTTTTGAATTTTTCCATTACTTGTGTTATTGGTACCTGAGAAGCGAAACTTTTTGATTGCGGGAGCTTCTTCACACTTGGAAAAATTGAAGATAAATAGGAAAATTTCGCTAGATGAACCATATTTCCTATAAAATACAAATCTCCTGTTAGTAACATATCTAAAGTTTCATCTGCAGGTGTAGAAATCGATGCGGCGAGGAGATTTTTTGTTCTATATACCATTTTTATATCTGGATTGCTAATTATCCCTTTTTTTACACTCATATTGCCATCCTTAAATTCAATAGCAATATTATCATCGCCTTTTCGGGTGGTCATTTGGATTCTTGAGTTAAACACTAACCCCATTTCTGGATTATATATCTCTTTCTTGAATTTCTTTGAGTATTTGAATCCTGCACTCATTAATTTCAAACCAAAAAGCAGTACACCCATACTAGCCATAAAGGATAATTCTCACGATTTGTATTTAATGATTCGCAATATATTCTATCGCTCTTTTTTCAGGAAACAGATAATAGAATTTGGTCTATTTATCACATAGGTCGCTTTTGTGGTAAATGTTAGTGTATTCACCGTTCAATTCGTAATTTAAAGGAATGTGAGTTGATAAGGAAAAGAAATTATTTGAGTAAAATTTGATTTTGAGATCACTATTCCGGGTGGAATTCTGTAACATTGAATGATTTTTGGATTAATTTTCTACCCTCAGCAAGATTCTTTACTACTCCAGAACCAATCAATTGCATCAGAACATTACCTATTGTTGTAGCTTCTGCCGGTCCCGCAATTATAGGAATTTTTAGAGTATTCGCTATAAGTTGGTTTAGATAGGCATTTTTCGAACCTCCTCCAATCACATATAATATTTTTATTGGTATTTCCGTAATATCCTCAATGTTATGGATTAACTCTTGATAACTTTTAACCATTGAAGTAAAAACAACTCTTCCGATATCACCCTTACTAGTCAATTTTTCACCATATTTGTCATTGTAGTGTTTATTGATGGTGTCAATCATTTGTGAGGGACTTACAAAATCTTCATGATTTATATCTATGAATTGTTCTTTGATTCGTGACTTCTTAGATTCTTCAATTAAATCCTCCCATGAATACGTTGAATCTTTTTCATTCCACGTTTTCATACATTCTTCAAGTACCCAGAAACCTGTAGAATTTTTTAGTAATCGGATGGTTCCTTCAACACCTCCTTCATTGGTGAAGTTATATTTTGCTACTTTTTCTGTGAGAAACGGATCTGGCATTTCAACTCCAAGTAAGCTCCATGTCCCAGAGGATAAATAAGCCCATTCTCCCGGTTTATATTTTTCTTGATTGACAGGAACAGCTGCAACTGCTCCAGCGGTATCATGAGATGCTGTGGAAAATATAGGTGTTTCTGGAGATAATCTTGTTTTTTTTGCTAGTTCTGGTAATAAAGTACCTATTTTCTTTCCAGGAAAAGTAAGAGATTTAAATATTGTTATGGGAATTCCTAATGCATTTAATAAGGTAGCAGACCATGTTCTTTTCTGGATTTCCAGAAGTTGGGTAGTTGATGCATCGGTAAATTCATTAATAATTTTTCCAGAAAGCAAAAAGGTGAAATAATCTGGTACCATCATAAAATGTTTAATTTCTTCCTTAGAATTACCAACTTCTTGGATTGATTCAAAAATTTGACAGATAGTATTAATTCGCATGAATTGAAGTCCTGTGATTTTAAAAATCTCTTCTTTAGGAACAAGTTTAAAGATTTTGTTATAAGTATCATTAGTTCTTTCGTCCCGATAATGATAAAAATGAGAAAGAGGTTTTTTTTGCTCATTCAAGAGAACGTAATCGACTCCCCAACTGTCTATCGCTATCCCATCTAGATTTGGACCATATAACTGGGCTATTTGCATTAATCCTTCTAAAATTTCTTCAAATAATTTGTTATACTGCCATAAAAAACCATAAGCTGTATGTATCCCTCCATTCGGGAATCGACGAATTTCTTCTAATCTGAGTGTATTCTTATCCAATTTTGCTAACATAACTCGACCAGAACTTGCTCCAAGGTCAATTGCTACAAATTTCATTTTTGATATATAACTCATATAAACATTAATAAAAAGATTCTAGAGATAGTATTAGATAGAATTAACAGTTGGATGGATAAAATAGTGAATTTAGAAGCTTTTTTTATTGAACCTGAAAAAGAAATTAACAAAAAAGAATTTCAGCCTGTAAGTTATTTACGTAGAGAATTCAATTTAGAAAAAGAAATAAATAAAGCAGAATTGAAGATAACTGCCCTTGGACTGTATAAAGGCTTTCTAAATGGCAAACCAATTACAGATCAGGTGTTTATGCCCGGTTTCACTTTTTATAAAAAACGCGTACAATCTCAGACATATGATGTGACAGATTTACTGAAAAAAGGAAAAAACATTATTTGCGTAATGCTAGGAGATGGGTGGTACCGGGGGAAAATTGGAATTTCTTCAAAAAGGTATTTTTACGGAGAAAAAACGAAAATAGCCGTGATATTAACTGTTTCTTTTAAAGATGGTTCCACCAAAACAGTAATAACTGATGAAAATTGGAAGGCAACGCAAGACGGACCTATCCTTAAAAGTGATTGGAAAGATGGGGAAATATATGATGCGAGAAAAGAGATTGACGGATGGATGGAAGTCGATTATGATGACAGTCTTTGGCATGAGATATATCCCGGGTCTTATAATGGAGTAATAGTTCCCTCTGAAGGAGAAAAAATTCTAGAACATGAGCGATTCACTCCTGAAATACTTAACACTCCTGATGGTTCCACTGTTCTTGACTTTAAACAGAATTTATTTGGCTATGTAGAATTCACCGTGCAGGGTAGAGCTGGTCATAAAGTCAAACTAATACATGGAGAAGCACTCGATGAGAAAGGAAATTTCACTCTGAAGAATCTTGTAGCTGAAGGACTAGTAGGGGTACTGTTTGGTAAATCAGCCTTTCAAGAAATCGAGTATACACTGAAAGATGGAAAACAGACTTATAAACCTCATTTCACTGCACATGGATTCCAATATGTAAAAGTTGAGAATTGGCCAGAAGAAGTCAAACCGGAAAATTTCACTTCTATTGCAGTCTATTCTGACATGGACCAAATAGGCACATTCGAATGTTCCAATACATTAATAAATCAACTTGTAAGCAATTCTCGATGGTCTCAGAAGAGTAATTTTATGGATATACCTACAGATTGCCCACAAAGAGAAAGAGCAGGATGGACTGGGGACATAGCATGTTATTCTCCCACCGCTTCCTATTTGATGAACACCGATAAATTCCTTTCAAAATGGTTAAAAGATGTATCGCTTCAACAAACAGAGGATGGATGTGTCGCTTCAATTGTTCCCGATGTTGGATTACCTTCATTTGTTGATGGTGCCGCAGGATGGGCTGACGTTGTTGTAATTGCCCCATACGTGTTATATCAAGCTTATGGGAATAAGAAAATCTTGGAAGATCAGTATGAAAGCATGGTTAGTTGGATGAACTTTCTTGAAAATCGTGCTAAAAAGACTCATCGATCAAGATGGTTTAAAAATAATCCTCATAAAGACTATACTATTGATTATGGATTCTTGTGGGGAGAATGGCAAGAACCTGGTCGACCAATGTCCAAAGACGCTATAAAAGGATTCTTTAGACCTGATTTTGAGGTTGCCACTGCATATTATGCGAATAGCTGTAAATTGATGTCGGAAATTGCCGCAGTGTTAGGGAAATCTGATGACGCGGAAAAATACTGTATGTTATTTAAGAAAGTCAAAGAAGGGTATCGCTATAATTACACCAAAAATGGTATCGTGAAGTCCCATC
>JAEOUK010000256.1 GCA_016839385.1 Promethearchaeota archaeon | reverse complement strand
ATGAAGGATCAAGATAAACAAGCTAAAACTATTAGTGAAAATTCTAGCTCAGAAAATGAAGAGCAAAAGGAAACTTCCTCCAAAGCAGCGTTTAAGAAAAAAATGGATTCGATTCTTGGTAAAGATTTTGAGAACTCTGATGGGGAAAAATAATTATTTTCTAGTAGGATTTGCGTAGCAATAATCGCAATTATGTTTACATTTGAAGATTCCAGTATATCCTCCAATATCTTTTGATTTTTGGCAACCACAATGTTCTCTTTGGCCCGAATCTCTTATCAAGGTAAGCTTTCCTTTTGAAAGTCTTTGGATTAATTCTCCATTAACGCAATGTGATTGTTTTATACCTTTGTATCCTACTAACTCAGACTGACAACATGCAGAAAGATTAATTTTATTTTGATTAGTTTTTGCTATTAAGGAGTCAATTACTTTCTTTTTTTGTAGTTCAGTTAACTCTAGGATCGTTTTTCCCCTATGAAGCATTCTCTTCTTTACTTTCGAATATGCTTGAGCAAATGAAAAAATTAATTCCCTTATTCCTAAACTTGAAATTTCGGAAATTATGTGTTCAAAATCAGAGAGATTGTTGAAAATAACCTCTTGACTTGATTTCTTGTAAAATACAATTGGATCAAAACGGACTTGGATATGATCTACTCCAAAAGTGTCAACCAACCATTCCAGTTGTGAGAATCTCTCTTTTAGTGTCAAGTTTAAACCAGATTCCAGTTCTGAAACTGAATTAATTGTGAAATTAAATAAATGAATAGGATATTGAGTAAATAATCTTGGAGCTTTTGTATATGAGTTAATCCATGGCTGAAAGTTCTTACTCCACCATACCCATGCAATAACATCATAGGGATCTAAAGAAACTATTGAAACTTTCTGATTAAACGGATTGACCACTTCTACACTCTTTTTTTTCATTTTATCCACTACCCAATCCATTAGAAAACTTGGAATATCTGTCCGACGAGAGCAAGAAATAATAGAAGATTTTACTGGATCCATTTGAAATCAAATGAGATGGTTGACTATAAAAAAAAGGATAGGAATGCAAAAAAAAATTACCAAATTAATTTTTATGCGGAGGAAATTAAGAATGGCCAAAAAGATTCTTTTGCATTCCTATTATTATAAAGTGTTCTGAACTTATAAATCTATATAAATTAGATTGCTTGAAACTCCCAGTTAAGTGTAAAGAGGAATGATTATTTCGTTTCGAGAGTGGTTTAGATACGCCCCAATTCGTTAGATGAAAAATATTTGAGATATAGAAGATTATCTCCAGTTTTTTGTAAGTAAAAAGTCCTAATAAGATCGGGTTTGAAAATTAATACAAAAAAAATTGATGGTGAATCAAAAAAAAACATAAAAAAATTCCCCCGATTATTAACCAGCTCTTAAGGAAGTTCGGAAAAAATGTTTTCCATCATTCTCCTTGAAATGCCAGGAATCTGATTTAAGTAAAAAATCTAAGATTTTTCATTTGAATATTTTGTATTTTTGTCCAAATATAGTAGATCTATTATAATTCTTCCAGATGATTCTAAATCTTAGTGGAAATCTGTTTTCTTAGAGAAAAAGTTTGTCCACCAATTGAAGAAATTCTTGTCCAAAATTTGATCCATAATTTCAAATTTGTCTATTTTGAGATCAATGGGACGATTTTGTTGATCAAGTTCATTTTTCTGGATAAGAAAGCGAAAACTACATTGTATATCAATTAAATGAGATTGCATATTTAATATAAAATAAATAAATTTCATGATAATATTTAAATAAATTCAGATAATCAGCGAATTTATCGATTCAATCGATTGAGTTCAAGATATCCAAAATCTCATTAATTTAAAAATGAAAATTTAATCATTTTAGTATCAACTAATAAAAGTCGAGACTTAAAATATGGGCAATCGGAAAAATTTAACAAATGAATTTCATCGTAATTACCGATTTTGGCCTTTATTTCTTATAAGCTTCCTCCGAACTTTCTATTATGCTATCTATGATGTTGCTTTACCAAATTTTTTAATATTTGATAGAAAATTAGATGCAAATATCAATGGATTCATAATAGCAATTGCCTCTATCAGTTATGTTGCAGGGCCATATTTGGGACGACTTCTAAGTAAAAAAATCGGATTGAAAAAAGTTATCATCCTTTCTTGGTGTATTACCACTTCAATGTTATTTCTAACAGTAGTGATATCAAATCCTATTGCTCTTATTCTCTTTCGTACCATAGAAGGGATTAGTAATGGCGCTTTTTGGCCAAATATTTGGAATTATATAACATATTGGGAAAAATTCTATCATGAAGAGGAACGAAATATTGAATTTCTCAAAATTTTTAATTATTCATGGAATTTTGGGTTGATTTTAGGGTTTGGTGCAGGTAATCTCATTGTATTTTTTACAAATGACTTTATTGGGATGATAATTTCTGTTGGAATTGCAGTCATATCAATTTTTTTCGTATTCTTTTTAGAACCATCAGAAAGATTTTTCATCAGAAATAAAAGAGCTGTTGTTGTACATGGTTTAAAGTTGACTCCACAAGATTGGGAGGAATATAAAAATCCCGAGAAAGCTCCATATACTAATTCCACAAAACAATCATTATTGTACGTTCCCCTTGTAATGTGTATGGGAGGAATAATCTATTTTGCATCTATTAAGTCTATTTATCGATTTACTTTACCATATTTTCTTGAGATGGCAAATGAGGCAAGTTTTTGGGTATATGGGATTGTTTTACTGCAACAATTACTTCAAATGGCAGGATTACAAATAATTCGAAAATATGAAAAAAAACGATACGGGTACTGGATTGCTGTTTTGTTCTTACTCAGTAGCAGCATTACACTTATAATATTCAGTTTATTGAATCCAAGTGATTATATCATTATCATATCAATACTTAATATCGTCAGTGGTCTATTTTTTGGCATAATTCAGGGTGTTGCACAGAGAATCGTATTAGACAAAGGAAAAGCACGAAATACTACAAAATATACGATGTTATCTGAAGTCTATATTGGTTTCTCATTTGGCATACCTCCTATAATTGCTGGATTCTTATTTGAGATAGATTTTGTATATGTTTTTGTATTCCTGATAGGCGTGTTGATCATATTAATAGGAATTCTACTTAAATACCACTTTGATTATGTTAGGAAAGAAAAATTAGGGATTTTTGACGAATAAATAATTGAAACCAAGTTTTGATTGACAGTCAAATTACTTATTTTAAAATTTTTACCCAAGCCCATAATTCTCGCGAAGTGTCGAAATTTAATTTTTGATATAATTTTATTGCATTAGGTAGAATTATACCAGTATTTGCTAATGCTTTTTTGAATCCGTTTAATTTCATATTCTTTAGTAATTCAATAAGTAATCTGGTCCCAATTCCTCGGTTTTGGTCGGCATTTTTTACTCCAGGAATTCCAATTATACCAACTTCATTATATTCCATACACCCAACAACTTCTCCACAATATTCAGCTACGAGTGTTTTTGCTGCCCAATTCTGTTCTAACCAAAATGTCCCAACATCTTCTTTCCCCAAAAATTCTATCATATCTGGTCGACATTCTGAAAAAATCTGTTGAATATCTGGGAAATCATTTTCATGATATTCACGTATGAGCAGATTTTCATGGACTCTGTTGTCTTCTAAATCGATATCTTTAGATAAATCATATTCTGCTAAAACAGAGTCATGAACAAATGGTTTTTCCTCCGAAAATGAGGAATAATAAAATATTGGTTCATGGGAAAATCCGAATTTATGTAAAATATGGTTCATTATATGATTATGATTGTAGGAATACACGACTATTGCATCCATATTTGAGTCTTCAGCAATGCGTATCATATTTTTTAAGAAGTTTGTGGCAATTCCCTGTCTTCTTTTTTCTGGAATTACGGCAATTCTACTCTGACCACGTCCTTCCATTGTTTCTACTACAACTGCTTGCTTTACCATAGTATTTTTTCCTTTTCGATTCTCAAATTGGAAATAAATGTATCCTAATGGATTCAAATCTTCATACGCAACTAATATTGTACTATTTTCGTGTTCTATCCATTTTTTTACATCGTTGGATGATATTCTTTGATATCCGAACATTAGTCCCAAAGTTGCAATCAATTCAGAAAATGCCTTATTATGAATTATGCAAATATGATCATGGTTATTCGGGTTTAATCGTTTAATTTCCATATTCAGAAATCCCATTCCTATATGTTATGGACAATAGAAAAGAAAAAAAAAGTGATCTTACTTATTTTTATTCCAAACATAAAAGGGAATTTCACATACTTTTTCGAATCCAGATTTAGCGGCTATTGGAGCAGAAGTATGTTCTTTTGCTTGGATAATTAGATGAGAAATGTTATCCGATTTCGCTCTTTCAAAACGTAATTTCAGCATACTAGAATAAATACCTCTATTTCTGTATTCTGGCATGGTTGCTGCGCCACTTAACAATCCCATCGTAGTGTGTGGAATATAAGTTAGCCCACCAAATGCGATCATTTCATTAGTGATTTTATCAAATGCAAGATATACAGTATTATCAAGTTGCATTAAACCCACAGCACCGATTTTTAAAATATCAGCAGATCCCTCAGGCATCCCATACGAAATTTCCATATTTCTTAAGTTCACGGGATTATCGTATAATGGTAATATCTCTTCTGCTCCTCGATATTCCTTAAAATCAAATTCTTCAGAGATTGAGAAATCCATTGGTTCATCAGTAGGTCTTACCATACCCCAAATGGTTTCCTTTTTGGAGAATCCATACTGTTTCAGTACTTCTGGAAGATTTTTCGGAGTAGATTGAGGACTAATAAACCATCCGATTTTTGTTAAACCTAGACTTGAATAAGTATTAATTACTTCACTGATAGTTCCATCTACTTTATCTTTGGTTAATCTTACCTTCCCAACTTGATTATATTCCTCAAAATCAAGATCTTTCCAAATATATCCCTTCAATGATGGATGAATATACCTTTTAAATACGCCTTCTACCCCCTCCATTAAGTACAAGGAAGATTCGATGGCATCAAGAATCTTCTGATTTTCTACCTGCATGGTAATCCCTCTATAAAGGGTTCAATTGTTTTAAAAGTATTTATGTGTTTGGACAAATTTAGAAAAAAAGGATTTGCAAACTACAAAAAAAATAAGGATTATTATTCGAAATTATAATGTTTTTTTATTTGTTTCTTGACTTTCCAATGACATTTTCCAGTTTCGGGGTAAATTATTACCATATCTCCGGGACCGAAGTTGATTTTATCTCCATTCGAATCAATTTCTGCCTCTCCTTCAAGTACAAAAAAAGTTTCCACTCCTGTATATTCCCAGTCAAATCCTGGAGGTAAAGGACTTTCCCAAGTAGGCCAAGATTTCATTTTTTCTATTTCTTCTTTTGTAGGTTTTCGTTTTTCGAATTTTACCATATTAACACCTTGCATAGTCAAGTATACATAAAGAAATGAAAAAGTTGTGGTTGTAATATGTGAGCTATTCTTTTGAGAAAGTTATTGAATTTGTTGCAACCATTATCGCTTTACATAACGTATCAAATAATTCGTCAGAAATCTCAATTTTTGTTGCAGAAACGTCATCATCTTCAAAATCCGTTTCGATCCAATCAATTGTCGCAATTATCCAAGCTTTCTGACTTGCAGCAAATATTTGTTTACATTTAAGAGAGTAGATGTCAGGAGGAATTAAGTCAGGATGCCCAATATTACTAAAAGGTTCAGAAGAATTCAATAAGTATAACGCATCTTGGAAGTAATTT
>JAEOUK010000047.1 GCA_016839385.1 Promethearchaeota archaeon | reverse complement strand
GATATTCCCTTTTCATCGATAGTGAGTTGCCTTAATTTGCTTTTAATGATTTTACGAATTGATTCACCTGTGGGCCTGGTTCCCATCCTGGTGATAAACAAAGCATCTGATTGAATCTGTCTGGCATAGCCTTCCTGCACTTCCAGCCTTATGGTGAGTGACTCTCTTTGTGCCCGAGTCAGCGGTATGGTTCTGGCTTTATCACCCTTTGCCCTTACGGATAGGGTTACTGCAAATTCCAAGTTCCAAATGGCCAAATCTTCCATAGGCAGATCATTACAATTAATAGATCAGCCGAAGGAGGATTCCAAATAAAGACCAAAATTCAAATTCGAAATTCCAAACAAAAAAAGTCTTGCCCAAAAAACCAGGATTTCAGTTACCGCATCTCAGTCGATTAGCGGATGATTGAAACTTTTCATGGGATAAAAAGGTTAGTAAATTGGTTCATTGATTAATTTTTTGATATGTTGTATAACTGGTTTTATGTAAGCTTACCGCTAAAGAACATCCTACAAAAATAAAAAGTAAATAAATATTATGTTGACTTTTCAATTATTATTTATTTAATTACTCAAAATTGTCAACAATATTTTTTCAACCGTATAAACTATAGGTTATACCACTAATTGAATAGTAAAACTATAAGAGAAGGCATGACTATGAAATCAGATATTCGTTTGACAAAATTAGCAAAATTATTAGTCCATTATTCAGTTAATGTCCAAGAAAATGAGAAAGTCAGTATTTCTGGGACTACTGAATCTGAGTCCCTCATTCGAGAAATATATAAAGAAGTTCTTCTTGCTGGCGCTCATCCAAAAATACACATGGAATTTGAGGATGAGAAATACATCTTTTTCTCCTTAGCAAAGGACCAACATCTTGATTATGTTGATCCCTTTACGCTTCACGAAATGGAAAATGTAGAAGCAATCATTGCAACATTTCCCGATCTTAATCCACATGCGTTAACATCGATTGATCCAGAAAAAAAACAGAGAGCAGCTCTTGCTCAAAAACCAATTATGGACATTATGTTTAAAAGATGGGAAGAAGGAACTTTTAAATGGGTAGGATCATTATGCCCATCACGGGCTTTAGCGCAAGAAGCACACATGTCATTTGAAGAGTATACCGAATTTGTATTTTCCTGTATGAATTTAAATATTGATAATCCTGTAAAATTTTGGAAAGATTTTTCAGTAACGCAGCAAAAAATCTGTGAGCGGCTAAATAAAGTGAAAGAAATGCGTTATGTTGGATTAGATACTGATTTGAAATTTCGTTGCGAAGGCCGTAAATGGATTAATTGTGATGGTAAAAATAATTTTCCAGATGGTGAGATTTATACCGGTCCAATAGAAGATTCCGTCGAGGGAACAATTAGATTCACCTTTCCTGGCATTTTCCAAGGGCAGGAAATAGAAGATATTTTTCTTCGATTTAAAAGCGGAAAAGTGGTAGAGGCACACGCTAGAAAAGGAGAAGCATTATTGCTTAAATTATTAGATACAGATGAAGGATCTCGCTATGTTGGTGAAATTGCAATAGGAACTAACGAAAATATAAATCGATTTACAAAGAACATGCTTTTTGATGAAAAGATGGGAAAGACTGTTCATTTAGCCATTGGTAAAGGTATACCAATGAGTGGAAGTAAGAATGATTCTGCAATCCACTGGGATATGCTCAAGGATATGAGTGAGGGAGGTGAAATATATGCAGATAGTTCTTTAATATATAAGGATGGTTCTTTCATTGAGCAATAATTACATAGAATCCTCGCAAAATTTAAACATATACTTATGATGAGTTGTTATTGTTTGTTTTCTATTAATTTCGAACCATTTGCTCTATATCAAACCTGTTCACTTCGAATTTCCGAACCAGTAGATTCAGTAGTTGCCGATCTAAAATCCTATATTCATCATTGTATATCTGAAGTAGAAGTTCCTGGGTTTGCAATTACGCTCATTCGTGACAAAAAAATCGTTTGGTCAGAAGGATTTGGCCTCGCTAATCGATTTACATACAGTATATCT
>JAEOUK010000255.1 GCA_016839385.1 Promethearchaeota archaeon | reverse complement strand
TAGCTAAAAAGGTGAGTAATGTCAGTGCTAAACATGAAGGAGGTATTCCTGAGGTTGATAAAGCTAGAGAACATCCCACAGACATATTGGATTACTTTCTTAGCAAAGATCAGATTGAAGAAATGGGGATTATGGATCACTTACGGATCAATGTTCTAGACCGATTAGACGCAGTAAATTCCACAGCGAAGCTCTTGACTAAGAATAAGCTATCATTTCTAGCAGCTAAAAATTTGCATTATTATTAGATTCACTAAATGGAAAATGAGATGAAAAAAAATGTCAAAATTTGAATTTCGGCCCAGCGGAGTAATGCCAGCATTGGTTACCCCTTTCAATAAGGACGAATCAATTAATGAAGAACAACTTCGTGCTCTTGTTCGTCGTCACATTGATTTGGGAGTGACAGGATTGGTACCTTGCGGTACTACTGGAGAATTTGTTAATATGACGTTTGAAGAACGTCTGAAGGTTATTGAGATTGTAGTAGATGAAGCAAATGGAAAAGTTCCAGTAATTGCAGGAACAGGTGAAACAGGAACTAAATTAGTCATAGATGCAACAAAAAAAGCAACAGATATTGGTGCTGACGCAGCAATTATTGTTTCTCCATATTATTTGAAACCAAAAGCAAAAGGATTGTATGATCACTATGCGACAATTGCCGAAAAAACTGATATACCAATTGTAATTTATAATATCCCCATCTGTACTGGGTATAGTATTCCGTGGACTGTTATTGAAGATTTAGTCGATATTCAAAATATTGTCGCAATAAAGGATTCTAGTGGTGACCATCGATATTTTGCTACCTTACTAGAAAAAGTGAGTGATAAGGTTTCCGTTCTGATAGGATGGGATGAGAATGTTCTTGCAGCATTTACTGGGGGAGCAGCAGGTTTGATTTTAGCTTCAGCAAATGTAATACCTGAGATTTACCTTCAAATGTTTGATATGGTTAAAAATAACAAACTTATCGAAGCACAAAATCTCATGAAGAAAATCCAGAAATTTACTCGAATGATTGCAGGAACAGGTGCATTAGGAGTAAAATCTTGTTTGAATTTCATTAACGTGCCTGTTGGAAATTGTAGAAAACCAATTATCATGGGAGATGCTTTGTCATATGAGCTACGAGATGAATTTCGAATCGAATTAGAAAAATTAGGATATATCCCTAAAGAAGAAATCACTTTTGTAAAAGACGAAAAGGAATTAAAAAGTCGATTTTATAAAGTGGGAATTACTCCCGAGAAAATTTCACAATTTGATCTAAAAGTTGGGGAATCTTTAATTGGATCTAGAGCAGAATTGGCACACATAGATTTACTGGTGGGTGATAAGAAAGGTCCTGTTGGACAAGCTTATGCACGAATCTTGACTGAATCCAATAGGGAAGAACAAGAAGGTTTGCAGGTTATACTAGAACCAAACATGCAAGTAAAACCTGCTACAATAATGATACCTACTGTAAAACCTACTTCTTTACGTCATGCAAGCTTAGTATATGGACCGGCTCAAGCAGCTATAGCTAAAGCAATAATGCAATGTGTAGAAGATGGAATATTACCAAAGGAACTTTCAGAAGATTTAGTGTTAATAGTAAACGTCTTCGTGCATCCTTCATCGTCCAGTAGAAAACGAGTGTTCATAAATAATTATAAAGCAACTAGAAACGCAATTCGAAAGGCTATGGAATCACAACCAAGTGTTGAAGAAGCTCTAGAAAATAAAGAAAATGCACGGCATCCCTTCCGAAATGATCCGTAGTTTTTTTTTTAAGTTTAAATTAAATTCAATTTATCTCATTCCTCTTCTTCATCATCTTCTTCATCTGAATCAGAGGACTCTCCAAAAATTTCATCTAATTTATCAGTTTTCATATCGTCAATTCGTTTAATAAATTTCTTCCAGGAATCTTTATCATTCAAAGTATTTCTTTTTTCATCAACTAGTTTGTTTACCAGCTGAATAACTAAATCGGAATGCGTTCTCGCTTCTTTATGGATTTTCACAAAATATTCCATTGTCATTGCGATCTCTTCAGGTAAAGTGAGTACTACTTTTCGAGTATTTTCTGTTTTTGGTCTACCCATGGAGATCGCCTTTTTTTTCTGATTGAATGTTTTTATTTTTTTATGCAAAAATGTGGATTATTTGAATTTAATCACGAACTTTTTGTGAGAAATAATGTCGGCTCATGAATTTGGAATATGTTTCTTGATCGTAATGTTTTTTGAATTCTTTATTAATTGATGAACTATATTCCGACATAGTTGTAGGGTTTGAATTCACATCTGATGTGTTAAGTGGCTTTACATAATCATATAATTCTTGGAACAACTCAATTCGTCGCAAGTCTTTATTATTCACTTTCCTTTCCAATGTTTCTTCAAACCGAATTATTTCGACAGATTTCGACATTTTTTCAGATTCATCCCGTTTTGGTTATTAAGTAATTAATTGATCGAAACACACATATTTAAATATTTAGTAAAAACTTAATATTTATTGTATATCAATACAATTATTATGATCCACTGTTGGATCAAAAAATCAATTTTATGCGAGGAAAGGTGTAAAAAATGGAAAATGAGCAAATAGAGGAAATAAAGGAAGAAGATCTTAATCCTTTACAGGAAGATCTAGTAGATATTTTAAAGAAAAATGGTCCACTCACAAGAGGTCAAATGGTTGATATGTTAAGTAAGCCACGGACGACTATTTATGATAATTTATCGGGGTTAATTAATCGAGATATGGTAAAAAAATTCTCTAGGCAAGTAAATACACGTGGAAGGCCTGTAGTTTTTTTCAAACTGCAAGAAGAATAATTTTTCTAATATTTATTTTTTTTATTAGATCCAGGTTATCCATTAAACCATGTAATTATGTCCATATATTGTCGGGTAATTAATAAATTTCGATTGTAATTGAATAAAAACTAGAGAGAGTATAATTTCTATTATTTCTACTGTAAATAAAATAATAAACGATTTATTTTATTTATTAAAAAAAATATACCCCATCGTTTTTTATTTTGATTATATTTATATATTCTTAGCTACAGATTAACTAGAGTTCCACATTCCAAAAATTAAATAAAATTAAGAAAACGTCGGGACAGTACTAATGGGAAAATAATTTTTCTTCATCAAAATTTTTTTTCATTTTTTGATTTAGTGATCTTAAAAAAATTTACTTAGATTCAATAATTTAGTAGAAATTTTACTCTCTTCTAATCACTTCAGGTTTCTTACAAAGTTTGTAGAAAAGTCCATAATTTGCTTCAGATTGCTCTTCTGGGATCATATTTCACTCATTGCTGGATAGAGTGAAATCTCTATATCAAGTATCATCATTAGCGTATAAGAAATATGTTAAATGTCTTTTATTTCCTTCCAAATTTTATAATCTCTATCAACTGCTTCAGCATTTCCTTCGTATTTCGTATAATAGATATCATCTGGGATCATTTTCATATTGTGAAAAATTTCTATAATTAATCGTGATCGGATGCTTGATTCTAATTTTTCAAAATCTACTTCTGGTAAATTTTCGTTATCCATTTTAATACCCTAAATTTTAGATATATATATCAAATCCCCCATGGATTATTTGAATAAGATGGTAAACACTCTCAATCCAATATTAATGCTACACCAACGAAAATTAAAAACCTATTGAAAAATAAATCCATCTAAAAAATATATAACCATTTTTTACTTTGAACAGTTTTGTTTTCAAGTTCTATTATTAACGACGAAACGATAAACTTCCAGTACTTATTCCGATCAAGAAATTTCGAATTATCTCCGGAAATATTTTGAATAGAACTAATAGAATTGTTAAGAATTTCTTTCGCTTCGTTTAAAAGAATTTTACAATCGTCTAAATTTCCAGTATTCTGAACAGATTTTGCATCGATGATCTTTTTATAAGCCTTAGAAAACAGAACTGTAAGTTTTTTAAGATGTTCTGTATTTTCCCCATCCTTTATGAATAAGATATGCCAATAAAAAAACCAACTCCAAAATAGAAAAATTCCAATTGAAGCAAAAACATCAGAAAACCAAGCGTAATTGAATCCAATTTCTGTGAATGCGATTACAATTATAACTGATCCAGATAAAATTCCAAAAATCCATTTGAAAACAGCCCCTCGATTTCCAAACAGTACAGGAAGTAATATAAAAAATCCTGAAAGTAAAACATTGTTGTTAGGAAAACTAGTCACCCATATACCTTCCCAGGAGGGATTAACTATAAAATATGGATGCAAACTTGAAATTGAAGGATTATATGGAACCCGATTTACGATTACTTGTAAGATCAGACTATCAAAAATACTAAAACTCAATACTAATATAAATAAAACGGCGTATCTGGAGCCAAAACGAATCCGGGATTTTGTTTTTGGATTTAAATATAATATAATAATTATTAATGAAACAAAAACACCGATTAATGTAATAAAATAAGAATATTGGAAAATGTTTCCTATAGATATTAAAACCGAATTAGAATTAAATAAATCGTGAAGAAAAGCAGTAATTCTCCAATCGATTTCACAGCCATTAAGTGCACTGAGAATTAGCATGATTGCAGAGATTATTAAACTAACAATCCAAAGAAAATAGGTTTTATTTCTAGACTTGCTTGAACTCTGAAGATGCTCAAGTTCACTAAGCACGAATGATCTAAACTGAGAATAATCGGTTTTTTGCACTATTATCGACCTATTTGATCATGATTCATTTATTTTTTTAAGAATTTCGCTTAATTCTTCTTTTGACAGATCTAGCTTTTTCACACGTAGGGGAAATCTCCGATCGTCTTTCCAACGAGGAATTATGTGAAAGTGAAGGTGATTAACCACTTGACCAGCAGCTGAATAGTTATTTTGTATGATATTAATTCCATCTGCTCCTAATTTCTCTTTTATTTTCGCAGTGAGTTTTTTTAAGCTAGAGAAATAATTTTCCATTTCTTCTTCAGGAAAATCTAGTAAGTTATTATAATGATTTCGCGGGACTAGAATAGAATGACCTTTCGCAAATGGAGCAATATCCAAAAATGCTATACAATGGGAATCTTCATGAACTTTAAATGAAGGAATTTCTCCGCGAATTATTTTACAGAATATACAGCTTTCATCTTGCATAGAATTCACATATACATATTTATTGTTATTCAAATAAAAGCAATCTCATATAAAATCATAGATGTAATTTCATATGATAAGGTACTGGGAGCTCACTTAGTTAAAATCTACTTTGTTAAGATATCCACTTCCCAGAAAGAATAAAGATCGTTCTTTTTCAACCCACTCTTTTAATTTAAATAAAAATTCCTTTTGATCATTTTAATTAAAATCAATCCAATTTTGGCGACTTGAAGTTTGTTACTCAAAACAATAATTGATTATCTTGAAAATTTACTACAAAGAACGGATTTTGGATTTCCAAACAATCTAATATTTCAACTTTGTTCTCAACATGAATTGTCTGTAAAACCTGTGAAAAAAGTTTTGATCACTCAAAACATCTCATTAAAAACACTCGTCCATGCTAAGAAAACAAAATGCAATATTATTATATGTAACCATGGTCTTCCATGTAGTTCTCTAACGAATATTGACGAACAAATGCAAAAATTCTTATTAATTCTACTTCAATATCGAATTATCCTTGTAATTATTCCTGAAAGTTGGCACTACATTCCAGAAGGATCAATTGGATATCTCGGACAAATCATTGGTTTTAAGTTCGATAATCCTTTATTAGACAATCATTCAAAATGCTTTGGAATGATATATGAAAGCACTACTGGAGTCAGTTTTGAGGATCTATTATCAAAATTCCACCGCGTCTTGAATTTAGATTATATTCAAGCCATTATAAGAATAAAAATCCTGAAAAAAATCTTAGTTTCACCATTTCAACATATGAACTTAAAATCAGTACGTACTGCAAAAGAAAACCAATGCGATTGTATAATTGCTTCCACAATTACTCCAGATCTCCTCCACATTATCCATTTTTACAATATGTCTTATATTTATTTGCCATCTCAAACAATAGCAGAAATTTCTATGAAAAGATTATCTACCTTTTTATCAGTGGAATTCCCTCGTATCGAATTTGAATATTTACCCTCTTTTACTGAATTATGTACTTATATTCGGAAACAAAATCATTAAGGCTGGATTATGATACTACAGTATATACTTAAGAGAACTAGGAGAAAAAAACTTACATGCCATTGTTAGAATATAGAGGAAAGAGCCCTACAATAGAAGATGGAGCTTTTGTTAGCCCTAGTGCAACTTTAATTGGAGATGTACGAATCGGTAAAAACTCAGTCATTTGGCCAGGATGCATTATACGTGCAGAATATTCTCCCATAATTGTAGGTGAATACTGCACTATTTTTGACGGAGTCATTTTATTTACCCGTTCCGATAAGGCACCAATAAACACAGGTAACTATTCTATTATCGAAACTGGAGCTACAATTTTTGGATGCTATTTCGAAGATTTTGTATTAGTTTCGCAAAATTGTCTAATTCATGAACGATCTTCGCTGGGTGAAGGTGTTATATTATTAAAAGACAGTGTTGTACCTCCTGGATTAACAATTGAATCACGTTCCATTCTTACAGGAGATCCTGTACAAAAAATACGTGAACAAACTCGAAATGATGTGATTAAACATAAAGAACGAGCAGAACATTTCTCAGAGCTCTTTATGAAAATTCAACACCAATTACCTCATGCACAACCATATATGCTGACGTTTACAGATTTTGTGAAACTATTACTCAACAGATAATCTGAAACTCCTTAGAGTAACATGCACGTAATAGTCACATTCAAAATGAATGGTGGACAAATTGTATAGAAATGTTTATATGCGTAAAACTACTGCTGTATGTGAGATAACGATCAACCCGGCTGAAAGGATCCCTTTGGGAAAAATTAACACACCTAAACACTTCTGGTAATTCTTTCACAAAAAACAAACAAATAAAATTGATTGAAATTCATCAAATGGACATTCTGATCAGAACTTACTATTACATCACATGGTCCTATCACAGATTTATCCGCAAATAAAAACTAAAAAACATAAAAAATCGGTAGGGTCGTTTTAATAATTCAATAACACTATTTATTGTGAATAAAAAATGGAAGATATCAAATCCACCTCAACCGCATTGGAAACAAAAAAAAAATTCCAATGTTGTCCTGAATGTCATAGCGAATTTATAATATCAGATGCGCATAGGGGGGAAACTATATGTAGTAATTGTGGATTAGTAATCGATGATCATATTCCTGATATTGAACGAAATGATCGAAGAGCATTTACTCAAGAAGAAAAAGAGAAACGAGAACGGACAGGTTCTCCAATCTCCGTTTTGTTGCCTGACATGGGATTATCTACAATTATTGATCCAAAAGCAAAGATGTCTCAGCGAATGAAACGAGTAATAAAATGGAATTCACGTATGAGCTGGAATAAACGAAATTTGCTAATTGCTACAACTGAAATCAAACGAATTGGGAGTAATTTAAATTTACCGTTAAGAGTTAAAGAATTAGCTGCTAAAATTTATCGAAAAGCTTTCAATCTCAAATTACTGAGGGGAAGATCCATCAAAGCGATGGTAGCAGCATCTCTATATTATGCTTGTCGAAAAGAAAAAATACCTCGAACTTTACAGGAATTGGTGGATCAAACTACTTGCACTCCTCGAGATATTCGTAGATGTTATCGCATCATAATTCGAGAATTGGAATTAAAAGTTCCTGCTATGGATCCCGTTATGTTGATTCCAAAATACTCGGATGAATTAGGTCTTTCATTAGAGGTTGAAAAATCCGCAGTAGAATTACTAAACAAATTCAGTAAACGAATGACTACAAGTGGAAAAGATCCAAAAGGACTTGTTGCTGCAGCAATTTACTTAGCTTCCCAAACTTTACATGAAGCAAAAAGTCAAAGTCGTATAGCTCGAACTATCGGAGTCACTGAAGTTACTTTACGATCCCGATATAAAGAATTTCTCTCTTTCATCAATAATTAATCCATCCCTTTTTTTATCCGCAAGTTCTTATTCCTTGCGTAATTATGAATAATATTAATGTACGAGAAAGATAGTAACAAAAAAGCAAAAATTAGTAAGGATAAACGATCCATTGAGTATTCTCGGGACGAAATTGAAACTCTTTTACCTAATCTTGCTGAAGAACTCACCAAATCCCAAGAATTTTCTGAGAACCAAACTATATCTAAACCTGAAGATCCCCTACGAACACGGGATGAAGTAAAAAAAGCAATTCAATCCCGATACGATCCCGATACTGAACTATTCTTACCTAGAACTGAAGATTTTCTCAGACGATGTTCAACTGATGAAGAAGCATTTGAAATTATAGATTATCAATTAAAAATTCACGAAATCACAGAAGAACAAGCAAATAAACTGAGAGATTTATGTAAAAAATACGGCGTTCGGCATTTCGGTCAAAAAAAAGAATGGGGCTACTACGAGAAAACTTATCGTACTAAGAGGAATTCTGTCTAAAATATAGCAAAATTTTTAATTTATTGCGTATTGATCCCCACTGCTGGTGACATAAATGACAAAAAGTGCTTACAGGTATATCAGTGAAACTTTTCAAAAACAGGAGAACACATATCCTTCTTCAAATTGGCATCTTTTAATCGAATTGAGGAGCTCACCATCCGTACATCGAATTGAACGCCCTTCGAATCTCTCCCGAGCTAGAACCTTGGGTTATAAAGCTAAACAAGGATTCATCGTAGTGAGATCAAAAATTCGAAAAGGATCTATGAGAAAACTTCGTCCAACAATGGGACGAAAACCTGGTAATTTAGGTGTGACGAAAATCACTGCAAAGAAGAACCTTCAGCGAATAGCAGAAGAAAGAGCATCAAAAAGATATCCAAACCTAGTAACATTAAATTCCTATTACTTGATAGAAGACGGTCGCCATAAATGGTATGAAGTGATAATGGTTGATCCACATCATCCTAGAATCATGTCAGATCCAAACATGAAATGGATTTCAAAACCAAAAAATAAACGACGATCTCCTCGAGGATTAACTTCTGCAGGTAAACGGGGCAGAGGGCTTCGAAATAAGGGAATTGGTGCAGAAAAGATTCGACCTTCCTTACAAGCAAATAGGAACCGTGGTAAATAACTGGTCTTGTAGTATGGAAATTCAATCAATTAAAATAAATGCAAATTCCAATGCCACTGAATCTCTTTCTAAACTAAGAGTGTGTTTTTCTTATTTAATTCCTTTTTTAAACGATAAAGATATAGAAACCCATACTGTATCAGGAGGATACACTAATCCAATAACTACATTAGAGTATAGCTCTACTAATACTTCATCAAATCTAGCGATTTTACACAATATCATTTCGAAATTAACTGATCATAACAAGATACAAATCGGTGAAGAACTTGAACAAAGAATGAATACAAAGGGAATTTTGCACCTACGCTTTTCCAAACGAGATTTAGCGCAACAAAATTTAGTGATTTCATCTCAATCAGATTCATTTCGTGTACTTATAAAATTTACTCCACTTACCCATCGATTTGATATAAAAAAGAATTTTATGGAATTAAAAGAATTTTTAAGTACATTAGGATTAATTGAGGGTTAGACGAGTATGTATGTAAATACATCTGTAGTTTGCGAAAATCTCTCACAAACAGAGAGAATTCAGCATTTTGATTTATTAAAATTTGTAGGATTTACGACTTTGATTGTAAAGCTGGACTTCTCCCCCTCCAAGAACTATGAAACCATTTTAACTAACATGCAAAAGGAATCTTCTTTACGACTATTTGGAAAGATTACAGTTTACCCTAATACTCTGAAAGAATTAAAAACTAATCTAAAAACCTTGAAATCGTGTAAAGATTTTTTTATTAGTGTTCAATCCTCAGATAAAGACATCTTAACTTATGCAATTAATGATTCCCGAATT
>JAEOUK010000254.1 GCA_016839385.1 Promethearchaeota archaeon | reverse complement strand
GGTATATGTAACGGTTTCAATGACTTTGCCATCTGATTTTACCGGATACATTCGTGCAACGAACCATTTCACGTTCTCACCTGCTCGTGTCCAGTATCTTGGGATATTTTTTGGTCCTGAAATCGCAACTAACGGCAATCCGATAGTTACAAATGTCATATAGACACTAATCCCTGCGATCAATATCGAAAATTTTATGGATTGAATTGCTATCCAAAATGCTCCATAAATTGCATATGCTATTGCCATCAGTCCAAAGAATAGAAATACCCCAACTAGTACTTGTGCGGGTAATGCTAGTGCTTGAAACCAGGCAATGAATAGATCCCAATAATAGGTGATGTAATTTATGACTGTATCCCATTCGTTTCCAAACATTTGTTTTTCATCTAAGTTATTTTATGATCTTAATACATCTGGGTTTATACTAAAAAAATTTCAAGGACGAGATTTAGCATATTTGATCCAAATTTTTCACTCATATAGTTTTCTCTATCCAGCTCGCCACGTAATGATATCTGTCGGGATTATATTGATTATTCAGCTGTACAACATCCCATTTCCCGTCTTTTTCAAAATTACGCATCGTTAATTCGAAATGACACATAGCAATCCCTATATCTAAACGCTGATAATTTTGAACATGTCCAATTCGAGGATCAATTCTTATGAAGAAGTGAGCTACTTGGTTCGAATCAAAAATTACTCTCCACGGTTGCTTATTTTTTGCAGATGGAGCAATTCTTACCATTTCTAGCGCTGTTAGATAAGGGTCTTGAAAGAGATTTTGACTTAATGGTACAAAGTGTTCATTAAAGAAGAGTTCACTCCACGGTTTACGAACTTTCGCCCGAATTGCTAGACGTATAATTTTTCCTATAACCCTTCTGTTTTTTTCAGGTATACCTATTGGAGAGATCGCAGGGAGTATTTCGTCCTTTTGCAGTCTTATATCTCGAGCGATTGTACTTCGTTTGAATGTACCTCCAAGCCAGCAAGTACCAAGATTAAGTTCAGTAGCTTTTAAAATGATGTGTTCAAATAGGTATCCAAAGTCCTCTAATGCCATTTCCTTCTTTTGAATTGCCCCAGCAATAAAAAATTCTGCGCCTTTAATGAATCCATAGGTACCATATTCAGAATTTAGTTTAGTTCTCTCTTCTTCAGGTATTTTCACAAGTTCAAAGCGAGCTATATTTCCAAATGGACCTATATGGTTTCTTAAGTTAATATAATCCTTGAAGTGATTCAAAACTTCGGAAGAAATAGAGGATTTGGCATCATAACTCCTCCATGAACTTCGTCGTTTGATTACATCAATTATTGAAGATTTGTTCATGTACTAATTGTTTTGTTGGTTCAGTCTTTTTATTTCTTCTTTCTTTAGTCTATTTATGAGTGAGATCCATCGTATTGAAGTTGGAATCTCTGAAGCGGATGGAATTAAAAATGCAATCATTACGGATTTAGGGATAATCAGCGTAAAGAAAGTGTTAACCGTTAATGTTTACACAATAGATGGAGGAGATTTATCCTCTTCTAATCTGGATTTCATCGCTCGAGAAGTCCTCTCTGATCCGATAATTGAAAATTTCACAATTGACACTCCTTTAGCAGAACCCTTTGATGGAACCATAGTAGAAATCGGTTTTAAACCAGGAGTTACAGATAATGTAGGAAGAACTTCAAAGGAAGCTATCAAGGATGCCCTTAATATTGAAGTAACTGGATTGCATTATTCAAGACAATATCTCTTTTTTGGCGTTAGTAAAGAAATAGCAGAAAAAATAGTCAAAGATTTACTTGCTAATTCCTTGATTGAACGGTGGGAAATCATAACCGGAATAGAATATCAAGGATTTCCACCATTTGTACCAAAAGTAGTTCTCAATACTAATCCTAATGTGGAAGAAGTTAATCTTAATGTAACAGACGAGAAACTAGTGGAAATAAGTAACGATCGCTTGTTAGCGCTAAATTTGGAAGAGATGAAAGCAATACAAACCCACTACAAGAAAACTTCAACAGAAAGGGTATCAAAAGGTTTACCTGCAAATCCAACTGATATTGAGCTGGAATGCCTTGCACAAACATGGTCAGAACATTGCAAGCATAAAATTTTCAACGCCCTTATACATTATGAAGAGCCTGGTAAAAAGGAGCAGATCGATTCAATTTTCAAAACCTACATCCGTGGTTCCACCGAAAAAATAAATTCTCCATATCTAGTTTCGATATTCAAGGATAATGCTGGAGTAATTCAATTCGACAAAGATCACATTTTTAGTATGAAAGTCGAAACCCATAATTCCCCAACCGCCTTGGATCCCTATGGTGGGGCATTAACGGGCATTGTTGGATGTAATAGAGATCCTGCAGGTACTGGAAAAGGATTTCAACTAATCTTCAACACTGATGTATTTTGCTTTGGATCTCCCTTCTATGATGGCAAAATTCCTCCACGACTATTTCATCCTAGAAGAGTTTTAAAAGGTGTTCATAAGGGTATTATTGATGGAGGAAATCAATCAGGAATTCCAACTGTAAACGGAAGTCTGTATTTTGATGAACGATTTTTAGGAAAACCTTTAGTTTTTTGTGGAACAGGAGGAATTGCCCCCACTAAAATCGCTGGTAAATATGTCCATGAAAAAGCCCCCGTTCCTGGAGATTTAGCTATTATGGTAGGAGGTAGAATAGGGGCTGATGGAATACATGGAGCAACATTCTCATCTTTAGAAATTAATGAAAACTCACCAAATACTGCCGTACAAATCGGATCTCCAATTGTTCAGAAGAAAATGCTCGACTTTCTCTTAGAAGCGCGAGATCTGGATTTATTGCACGCGCTAACGGATAATGGTGCAGGAGGATTATCCTCGAGTTTCGGAGAAATGGGACAAGAAACAGGAGTTCGATTGGATCTAGAGAAAGCACCATTAAAATATACAGGATTGCAACCATGGGAAATCCTCCTAAGTGAAGCTCAAGAACGAATGAGTTTAGCTGTTCATCCTAAATATTTAGACGAATTAAAGAAACTTGCAACTAAACACGATGTTGAATTAACAGTTATAGGGGAGTTCAACACTTCCAAAATCTTCCAGTTTTACTACGATAACAAACTAATTGGGGAGATTCCAATGGATTTTCTGCATAATGGTGTTCCTCAAAAGAAAATGAAAGGAAAGTGGGAACCAAAACCAGAAAGAGAACCGAATGTACCATTACCAGATGATTATAACGCACTTTTAACCAGGATTTTAGGAAGATTAAATGTTTGTTCCAAAGAAGAGATAGTTAGGCGTTATGACCATGAAGTTCAAGGACGCACCATTATTAAACCATTCATGGGAGTCACAAATGATGGTCCAAGCGATGCAGCAGTGTTAAAACCTGTTTATAACTCGTGGGAAGGATTAAGTATATCTCATGGCATCTGCCCCAGATATTCAGATGTAGATACATACGCCATGGCAGCTAATTCTATTGACGAAGCGGTCCGTAATGCAGTGTGTGTTGGGGCAAATCCTGATTATATGGCAGGGTTAGATAACTTTAGTTGGGCTATGGGGTTTTCGGAGGAAGACGAAATTCGATACACTGGACTTCTTGTTCGAGCCAATAAAGCTGTATATGACACTACAATAGCATATAAGGTTCCACTTATCTCAGGAAAGGATTCCATGCGTAATGATTATCGAATTGGGAATGATACAGTTAGTGTTCCTCCGACTCTTATGTTTAGTGTTGTTGGAAAATTACCTGATATTCGTAAAGCAATAACTATGGAAGTGAAAAACGAGGGAGATTTGGTATATATCCTAGGGATCACTAAAAACGAAATGGGGGGTAGTGAATATTTCGATGAACTCGGATATATTAGTACAACTGTACCTCACGTCGATACTAAATCTGCATTCACTCGATATCGCAAATTATACACGGCGATTCAACAAGAATTAATAAATTCAGCTCATGATTGTTCAGATGGAGGATTGGGAGTATCTTTAGCAGAATCCTCTTTTAGCGGAGGATTAGGAATGGAGATCGACATGAGAAAAATCCCAACGGATAGTATGGATCGGGATGACTATATACTTTTCTCCGAGAGCGCAAGCAGAATCATCTTAACAATTTCTCCCGTTAATCAAGAACAATTCGAAATTATAATGGAAGGAACCCCAATTGCTCAAATTGGGGTTGTTAAAGGAAAAAACTTCAAAATTACTAGCAATATGGGAAATGTTATTATAAATACCCCTATTTCGAAACTTAAACAAGCTTGGCAGAAGACTTTTGATTTTCTTGCTTGGAGGAAATAAAAATGGTAAGAGTTGCGATTGTCACAGGGTATGGTATCAATACAGATTACGAATCCGAAGAAGCATTTAGATTAGTTAGAGCAAAACCTGTAAGAATACATATAAATGATCTTATATCGGGAAAAGATTCCCTTGAGAATTATCAAATCATGATGGTTCCTGGAGGATTTAGTTTTGGTGATCATTTAGGATCTGGGAAAGTTCTCGCAAACAAATTCCGTTTTAATCTACGAGATGACCTGAAAAAATTTATTGAAGCAGATAAATTGATCATCGGTATATGTAATGGGTTTCAGATTTTGGTAAAAATGGGAATTTTACCAGCGTTAGATGGGGAATATTTCTCTCAGTCTGTAACGATAACCTATAATAAATCTGGTCAATTTGAATCTCGTTGGGTTAGTATGAAATCAAACACAAAAAGTCCATGCGTTTGGACCCAAAATCTCAAAACCCGTTTAGATGCACCCGTAAGACATGGAGAGGGTCAATTTATTCCAAAAAATAAGGAAATCTTACAGAAATTGTGGGATAAGAATTTAGTCGCACTAACTTATGATCCAAACACTTATCCGAATAATCCAAATGGTTCCACAGATGGAATAGCGGGAATATGTAATGAATCCGGATTAATTTTTGGATTAATGCCTCATCCAGAGTGTCATTTTATTCCTCAGCATCACCCACAATGGGCACGGAAAAGTAATCCAGAGACTACAGGATTAATTGTCTTTGAAAACGCAGTGAAGTACGCGGAAAAGAACTTATATTAAGAATCTTTGAATTGCCATTCCTCTTTATTAGTTAACAGAGAAAGTAGAAGATTCTTTGTAAAAAGGATGTCTTTTTTTTTAATATACATAAGGATTCGATAAAAATGTTTGCACAAATACTTTTCTGGAAGAGTAGATCTGAAATCTTTACAATTATGGATTATGATTTTGTGTTTTGCATCAATTAAAAACTTAATATCTTCCTTTCCGTCATCAATCGTACCTATAACGGATTCGTTTTCTATTTTTGGGTGAAATTTAGAAGCAGGGATTGATGTACCTTGTTTAATAGCATCATCAGTCATAATTTTTCTAATAATTGAGTTAAGAGATAAAGATTTTTTGTCGTTACTTATTTCTTTTTCCTCGATAATATTCATCCATGGATCAATACTATCTTCAATACGCATCCAAAATTTGTTCCGATCATCTTTTTGTTTATTGTGGTAGTCTCTTTGTTCCCGGTTGAGTTCTATTACACTATCTTTGTTCAAGTGAAGTTTTTGATCCTTCTCTATCAGAATTCCTTGAGAAACTGCTTCACGGATTTTTTTTACCATAGTAGTTGGCTTGTAAGGAAGATTTAATTTATAACTTATTGTATAAATTAGGTCACTTTTTAAGATGCTTTCGATACCTAATATCTTCCAAATTTGTTTAAAAAATAACAAATTCTCATCTGAAACCGTTAATTCCATTTTTCCATCACATTAAAGTTAATGTCATTGTGTCAAGCTTCCCATATTTCTCTGATATTATTGGAACTTTTCCTGGAGTAGGATTAATACCCAAACTCTTCATGAATCTTGTCTGTGCTTGAAAACAACCAGAGTTCACCAGCAACACGTTGCGATAATGGCCCAAATCATTAATATGCATGTGTCCCGTATGAAATACATGAGGGACTTGGTTGATTGTAAGCCAATCGATAGATGTAGGTGCTTTTTCGGTACATTCTTTCCCATATGTCGGACTTAAATGACGGCATCGTAACATCTCTCTCATAGTGTCTGCTGGTTTGGTGGGTAATAGTCCTGGGATATTATTATTCATATCAATTATCCCATCTCCATGGTATAATAAAAATTTAATTCCATGTAGTTCAACCAATCCAGGATCTCCCAATGAAGTCACACCCAAATCCAAAAAAGGTTGACAATATTTGGAAGGGACAGATGGGTGAGGAATAGCTTTACGGACGGGTTCGTGATTTCCTGGAATATAAATAATTTTCACATAATCAGGGATTTGGGAAAATAGCTCCGCTGCTTTTTCGTATTGCTTATAAATATCTGTAATTTTAAGTTCTTTCTCTTGATCCGCATATATTCCAATCCCATCTACCAAATCCCCACATACGATGAGATATTTAATCTTTCCTGCTTGCTCCTGGTCTTTGGAAGTACCTAATTCTCCTTTTAAATATTGAATAAATCGCGTGAAAACATCTTCAAGAAACATATCACTTCCAATATGAAGATCCGAAAGTAAAGCAAAAGAAACAGGACATTGAGGGATGATGGATTTATTTCCTAGAGGAACATCTGGCCAAATTACCTCATTTGCATAAAAAGTGTGAGTTCGAAACTGGTTATCTACTTTCAAATATCCAGATACAAATACGACTTCATCTTTTAATAAATAATTCATGTTTTCATATGTTGTGGCATTTTTCTCGTCATTTCTAACAATTACATCTATTACACCAGTTTGATCGTCCATTGAAAATTTGATAGCATATCCACTTCGTGAAGGAATTTTATCGACCACCATGCCGATAATATTCACATTTTCAGATGTTTGGAGGGATTTTGCTTGATTAATAGGAATTACATTCTTCACATCTGGATTTTGAAGTAAAATCTCGGATAAACGAGTATATCGATCCTTAAATTGGAGTATAAAATCATCTAAAGATCCACTTGTGTATAAATTAGTGTTTGGATCCTCTAGGATTTCAACTTGTGCTGCATATTCTTTTGCCAAGGGTTTAAACCTATTCATACTTCCAAAACTGGAAGATATGTTCAAATCATTTCGATCCAGCTGGGGTGCATTATCATTATTACTTACTTTTTTTTTTGAATGAGGGAGTTTCTCAGTTAGTTCGTCAGCAATTTCATTAGCTTCCTTGATCTCATTATTAACTTTATTCAATGTACTATTAGATGAATTTTCGTCCTCATATGCGGATTCAGGAAATTCTTCTTCTAAATCCGTCCCTTCTTCGTTTATTGTCAAGGATGACTGTTCTTTGTTAGATTTTTCTCCTTTGAAAAATTTTGTTTTAGTTAATATTGCTTCAGTAAGATGCAGTTTGAAATCAGGAAAATAAGAGATTTCTCGAATTAAAATCTCTAAATCTTGAATAGTTTGAATTTTTAAGGATAGAAGTTGAAGTGCTTTGGGAGAAATGTTGATTCCTGCACTTAAAAAATTATTAACAATTTCTCGTTTACTAAGTTTTTTTGTTATTTCCATCCTCAAAATCCTAACAAATTTCTATCTAATAAACCCAATTATTTAAAATATAAAAGAGTTCAGACTAACAGCACATTTGTGCGCTATATTATTTTGATATTTGTTTTAGATATTTTGAATATTTATCTATTAATGCTCTAATCATTAATGATTTAAGACCACGTAATATCATCTGAGTGACGGATTCATATGACAATAGATAGCCCATCGGATACAGTAATGCAAGAAGACAAAGATAAAGTGCAAATGGATGACCAAACAGATCGTTATTTTTCTGAAATTCGACATGAAGTAACAAAATTATACCAAATTGCTGAAGATGCTCGAAGTCAAGGACTAGATCCAGATGAAAGTGTTGAATGCCCTCAAACTCATGATGTTGCAGACAGAGTGGAGGAATTAGTTGGACCTACCGGAATTGCTGATAGAATCCGTGAATTACATCATCAAAACTATGATCCTGATCAAATTGCATTTAAAATTGCCGATGAGATAATTGAGGGAAAAATTGGAAATTACAATGATGCACAGAAAGTAGATCGAGCTATTCGAGTTGCGACTGCAATTAAAACTCAGGGAGTAGTCTCAGCTCCTCTTGAAGGAATAAACAAAATTATAATTAGGAATATTTCCGGTCATGACCCCTATCTGTCACTTTACTTTTCCGGTCCAATTCGTAACGCAGGAGGTACTATACAAGCATTCGTCGTTCTTGTTGCAGACTATGTTCGAGAGAAGATGAATATTGCTCCATTCCAAGCTAGCCCTAAAGAAATTGAACGGATGATAGAGGAAGTAAAATTATATGACAGAAAGGTAAATCTACAATATCCCTCCACAAAAGAAGAATTAGAATATGCCTTAAAAAATCTTAAAGTAGAATTAAATGGAGATCCTACAGAGAAATTTGAAGTATCTGCGCATCGGGATTTGGAAAGAATTGAAACTAATATTGTTAGAAGCGGTCCAGTCTTAGTACTCAATGACGGTGTGTTATTGAAATCAAAAAAATTAGGTAAGCTTATTTCCCATTTGAATATTCAAGGTTGGGATTGGTTAAAACAAATCAAGGGTGGGAAAAAAGAAGAGAAAGCATACAAAGATTCAAAGGAATTACTCACTCCTGTTCAACTAAGACGAAATAAACTTGAAGAAAAAGTTACCCCTAACGCTAAATATTTGTCAGGAGTTATTGCTGGTCGACCAGTCTTGGCTCATCCATCAAAAGTAGGTGGATTTCGTATACGCTATGGAAGATCCCGAAATACAGGATTAGCCGCTTGTGGTATGAATCCCAATACAATGTATGTCTGTAATGAGTTTCTAGCAATAGGAACACAGATTAAAATTGAGCGACCGGGTAAAGCTGCATCAGTTCTGCCGGTGTCATCTATAGAAGGTCCAGTATGTGTTTTGGAGAATGGAGATGTTGAACAATTTAACCATCCCAAGGCACTCCAAGAAGCTACAATAAATAACAGAGTCGTTTCAATTTTATTTTTGGGTGATATTTTATTTGGTTACGGGGAATTTTCCGAGAACAACCACGTAATTTTTCCTTCTAGCTATGTAGAAGAATGGTGGGTTCTTGAACTCGAAAAAGCTCTGACATCTGAGGGGGAAAAAAAAATTGAATCCATTGCAAAAACTGATCTTGAAGATTGGATTAAACATCCATTTACGTCCAAACCGAGTGGAAAACAATCAATTGAACTCGCCAGACATTATGGAATTGCCCTTCATCCAGCATTTACATCACATTATGGAAATGTGAATGGTTTTGAGTTACTACAGTTACGACAAGAAATAAAAGATTTTTATTACAATAATGATTTGAATTTTAAAACAGAGAAAAATCTAAAAATTCCTCTTACCGAGACATGTAAAAAGGTTTTGTATTCAAGTTACACTCCTCATAAGAAAAAAACCGAGAACTATGAACTAAACGAAGATCTAACGATTATTTTTATTGAAATTTTAGCTTTGAACAGAGATTTTTCTCCTGAAAAATTTCGTGAAATTGAAGAGTTATCTGATAAGTGCACTGCACTAGATATTTTTCCATTTTTTACCAATATCAGTGTTCGTGATAAAGCAACTTATTATATGGGTGCTCGTATGGGTCGACCCGAGAAAGCGAGTTTTAAAAAATTACGTCATTCAATTCAAGTATTATTCCCTTTAGGTCATGGAAAAGGGCGAAATTTAGAAAAAGCTATGCGTTCCAGCTCCTTTAGCACTGTGGATTTAGTTAGTCGACAATGTCCCTCATGTGGAGATATTACCCACCGAAACAAATGTATAAAATGTGACATGCACACTGAAATTCAGAAATTTTGCAATGCATGCAATAATTATACTTCAAAATATGATTCAACTTGTCCTACGTGCGGAGGGCAATTAGCTGATTATATTAAGCGGAAAATTAATCTAAAGACTTTATTAGATGATATTCCTTCATCTATGGAAAAAATAGTGACTTCAAACATAAATGGAGTAGAAGGGCTGACATCTCAATTTAAGGTTGCTGAACCTATCGAGAAAGGGATTTTAAGGGCTCGAAACGAGGTTTGGGTTTATAATGATGGCACGATTCGGTTTGATGCCATCGATATTCCTTTAACTCATTTCACTCCTCATGAAATAAAAACTTCCATTGATAAATTAAAGAAAATGGGATACACTCATGATTATTTAGGAAATCCTCTATTAGACGAGAATCAAATCTGCGAATTAAAATGCCAAGATTTTGTTGCTCCTGCTCATGCTGGAGATTATTTTGTACGAGTGTCCAATTTTATTGACGAGGAACTCGAATACCTCTATAATTTGCCCCGATTCTATAATTGTATCGAAAAAGAAGATCTTATTGGTCACTATTTTGCAGGATTATCCCCACATACATCAGCGTCAATTGTAGGTCGATTAATTGGGTATGCTCCTATACAAGCATTATATGCTCACCCCTATTGGCATGCAGCAAAACGACGAAATGCAGATGGTGATGAAGATGGAATAATGTTAATGCTAGATTTATTGATAAATTTCTCAAAATTTTATTTATCTTCCAAAATCGGAGGTAAAATGGATGCTCCTCTTATGTTAACGGTGACATTAATACCCGAGGAAGTAGATGGAGAAGCATGGAACGTAGATTGCGCATCCAAATATTCGTTGGATTTTTATGAATTTGGAAAGAAGTATATGAAACCAAGTGATATCGAAAAAGATAATAAATTACAAATGGAAATTGTGAAGAATCGCTTAGGAAAAAAAAATCAATACATTAACATCAATTTTACTCATCCAACTGAAAACATCACATACGGTCCGAAAAAATCTACTTATAAAAAACTCAACGATATGGATGAGAAAATTAAATCGCAATTAGACCTATTAGATAAAATTTCAGCAGTGGATTCTAAAGATGTAGTAAAAAAAATGCTTCAAACTCACTTCACACCTGATATGATGGGTAACTTACGTGCATTTTCACAACAAGAATTTATGTGTCGAAATATTTCCTGTGGAGAAAAATATCGACGAATCCCTTTAAGTGGAAAGTGTAATATCTGTGGAGGAGATTTAAAATTAACAGTGACTCAGGGAGCAATCGAAAAATATCTTCAGAGATCCTTAGAACTGACCAAACAATATAATTTAGGTTTATATACAACGCAAAGAATGGAGTTAATTGATGAATACGTAAAATCTTTGACTGATAATCCCAAAGTGAAACAAGTAAAAATCACGTCTTTTTTCAGCTAAAAAATTCCATAATTATATACGAGGTCTCTTTCTTAGCTAGAGTTAGAGATTTTGATTTTCAGGCGATAGATATGGTTGATACAAAGAAGCTATCTGAATTATTGGATTGGTATTTTAAAACAGTGGATTCACTGGTATCCGTGGTTATTGCTGACAGAGATGGTTTATTGTTAGCTGCAAAGGATAAATCAGGCTCTATTGAATTGGATAGCGAAAAAGTTGGAGGTTTAAGTGCACTAGTAGAGCCAACTTTAAAGAGAATAGCTAATGAATTCAAATCTTGTGGATTTGGAGCTGGAACTTTCGATACTGAAGAATATCGGATGATTTTTATCGAATCTGGAGAATTTGCGGTCTTAGTTACGATCATTGATTTATTTGCTTCCTTGGATGAAGTGTTTCCATATGCATATATCATGGCAGAAAAAGTTGCTAGGATCTTAGATGATCGGATAGTTTCTCCTGTGATCCCTCATTTAGGTAAGAATTCTCGTTTGGAACATCATGATTTTGAAAAAAATACAATGCAAAAAATTACCCCGGAGGGAGAATTTGTATATAAAATGATCCTTGGTGGAGACGGGGGAGTTGGAAAAACCACTATCGTCAATACTTTTATTGAAGGGCAATTTCAAGCAGATTATAAACCTACTATTGGCACAAATATCTTGAAAAAAGAAATAAAATTGGAAAATATCGATACAGCGGTACGATTTACCATATATGATCTCGCTGGACAAGGACAATTCGCTCGAGTGCGACAATCATATTTATCAAATGCAAAAGCAGGATTTCTGGTATTTGATGTTACTAATAGAGAGAGTTTTCATAATATAGAAAAATGGAATGTTGAATTTCTAAAAGGTGCGGGTGAAACCATAGTTAGAATTTTAATAGGAAACAAAATTGATCTAGAAGAAGAACGAACAGTGACATCTCAAGAAGGAGAAAATCTCGCGAACAAGTTGAATATTCCTTATTTGGAAACATCTGCTCTTAACAAGGATTTAGTAGATGAAGCATTTCATATGATAGCATTTAAACTAGTTCAAGACAAGTTATCTATAATTTAAATAAAAACTAAAAATGTTCTATCAATTTTTTTATTGATTGTAAATGGATAAACCCAAGATTCCCCAGTGGCCTCAATGGGATGAAGAGGATCATAAACTATTAAATGGAGTACTTGAAAGCGGAAAGTGGTGGGCTGGAGCCCCTTCAGCTCATAGCGGAGAAAATTTCTGGAAATTTCAAGACGAATTTGCAGAATTCTGTGAAGTGAAACATGCTTTTGCTGTTACTAATGGAACTCATGCATTAGAGATTGCTTTATTAGCTTTAGATATAGGATTAGGGGATGAAGTTATTGTTCCAGACATGACTTTCTTCGCTTCTGCATCAAGCATAATCTCTACAAATGCAGTCCCAATTTTTGTAGAAATTCGAGAAGATACCTTCAATATAGATGAAACAAAGATTGGATCCTTGATTACCAAACGTACTAAAGCAATAATAGTGGTTCATCTTGGAGGAATGCCTGCCAAGATGGACACAATTTGTGAAATAGCACAGAAAAATGGATTATATGTAATTGAAGATTGTGCACATGCCCATGGGAGTCGATATAAGCAAAAACGATTAGGAACATGGGGGGATGTAGGAACATTTAGTTTCCAAGCATCAAAAGTTCTAACTTCAGGTGAAGGAGGCGCGGTTATTACCAACCATGATTATCTTGCTGAAAAAATCTATAGCATTATCGACTGCGGGAGAAAAGAAGGACGTCATTCTTATGATCATTATAATTATGGCTCAAATTATCGTTTATCCGAATTTAATGCAGCACTTCTTCGAAGTCAACTGAGAAAATTTAAAATACAACATGAAAAACGTAATGAAAATGCCCAATATTTGATAAAACAATTAAATCAAATTGATGGAATAACATGCCAAAAACGTGATGATACAGTTCAAGAGTGTGCAAATTATGTGTTTCCGTTCAAATTTGATCCAGCTAAATTCGGGGAAATGAATGTAACTGATTTTTATGCACATTTAAATTTTAATGGAATACCTACTGATGATTCATATCCACCACTTCATGGTTTAAAATGTTTTAAAGAAATGAAATTGCGTAAAAACATTGATTATTCCTTAGCAAATTGGGGTGGTATAAAATCTAATAACCAGAATTTTCCAATAACATCTAAAATTTCATCTCAACTGGTAGAATTACCTCAAGAAATTTTACTAGGAGATAAAGATCTGATGGATTATATTATAAAAATTATTAAGGATTTAAGAAGTTCATTTACTTCTTAGAAATTTTTAATTCCGCACCACATTTTGGACAGATCAAATCAGCTTTTGAAGGAGTAAATGAATGTGGTTTTCTTACTTGTTTTTTATATTT
>JAEOUK010000253.1 GCA_016839385.1 Promethearchaeota archaeon | reverse complement strand
TGATTATATTTCAATCCTCTAACTTTCAGTCCGTAAGCTATATTTTCAAACACAGAAGCATTTCTTACTAATGGTTTTTGCCTTACAAATGATAATTTTCTTCTAAATACTGTTTTTTCTTTTCTTGATAAATTTGTGATATTCTTATCTAAATATTTTATTTCTCCTTGCGTCGGAGATTCAAGTAACCCCAAAATTCTCAATAAAGTAGTCTTACCACTCCCATTTGGCCCAATAATAGCAAATGTTTCTCCTTTGTTGATTGAAAGGTTAATATTTGAAAGAACTGAAATTGCAGTACCATCACTTCTAGAAAACTCTTTTGAAAGGTTTTTTACATTAAGGAGGCTCATCCTATTTATCACCTCCTTGTAATCGCGTTAATCCATAATTCAATATGAAAGCAATTGTAATTAAAATTATACCTAACGCTATAGCCATCCCAAATTCACCCATACGTGTTTGTAATACTATTGAAGTAGTAAATGTTCTCGTTGCCCAACGAATATTTCCCCCTACGATCATAACAGCCCCAACTTCAGATATTGCTTGACCAAAAGCTACGAGAAATCCAGCAATTATCGATTTTTTTGAATCTTTAATTAATTCCCACCAAAGTTGCCTTTCATTTGCCCCTAACGAGAGTACCGTTTCTTTTAAAGCAGGATCCACGCTTTCTATCGCCGCTTTTCCTGTTCCAAGTATAATTGGTACAGCTAATAGAAATTGAGCGATAATCATGGCAGTTGTGGAATATAATAAACCTAAGAATCCGAATAGTCCTCCCGAAGAAAGTAACAAAAAAACAATAAGGCCCATTACAACTGGTGGAAATCCCATAAAAGTATTTATTAAATTGCTTAGGAATCTTTTTCCACGGAATTCTCTTAATCCAATAAAAGAACCAATTGGTAACGCAATTAAAGCCGCAAAAAAAGTTGAAGTTAAAGAGACGCGAAATGAGACTCCTATCACACCCCAAACTTCGGGATCAAAAGTAAAAATTAAAAAAATTGCTTCCAATATTCCTTCTACAATTTCATTTGACATCTTTCTTTTAGTTTCTATTTAAGCAAATTCTTGTTGGTAAATTGTCCAAAAAGATAATTCTTCTTCAGTAGTTAGACAATTATGCGTAGAATTACATATACCAAAAGCTGCGTGAAATAGGGTTTCTCCGTTTTTTGTATAATTATTTATTAAATTTTGACCATAACCAGAAGTAAGAAATCCAACAAACCTCAATACACTATTATATTTAACATGCGGATGTAAGTCTGGATTTACGGGAATTACACCATAAGGATTAAGTAAATTATCCTCTCCTACAACTGATTCTGCTAGCATTTTGAGAGTGGCATAGGTATTGTTAAAAGTGAGCCAAGTACCTCTATCAATTAAAGTATACCCTTGATTATTTACATCTTGATAAGTCATTTGTAATGTAGCTGCCATTCCTTGACCTGTTTCTGTGTATTTTTCAGGTTCTCCAAACCACTCTACATCCGGGGTAACACCAATGGTGGACCATAAGGATATTTCTTTGGAATATGTACCTGAACCATCTCCTCGAGAGTAAAATGTTGAATTACCGGCATCGATGCTATCCTTTAATTTTATCATAACGGATGTGATATTATCATTTGGGAGTAATGCTGCAGGATTATTTTCTTGACCAACAATAATAAAATCATTATACATTACACATGCTCTATTTATCCCATAGGGAGTCTGCTCATCGCTATCGTTTACAAACACATCTTCTCTTGATCTAGAATGAACGAGTATTACATCCACATCGCCATTCTCTCCGTATACTAATGCTTGTCCCGTTCCAACTGATAAAACTGAAACTTCAATTCCTGTCTTTTGAGTGAAATCGGGCAACAAATAATCCAATAATCCAGAGTCATATGTAGAAGTTGTAGTGGCAAGGATTATCCGAGTTGGATTTCGAGCGGACAACAAATCGAGTATAAAAAAGGTTCCAAAAGAACTTCCTAGCATGAGAATAAAAATAATTAAAAATGCTGCTTTATGCTCGCTAATTATAGTTTTTAAGGTTCTTCTTTCGCTCATTTTTTTCATCAATTTTAAGGTTTCAGACAAATTTTTAGATTTTCCAATTTCTACGGCTCTCCAGCTAAAATTTTTATATCTTATTGAAAAAAAAATACATAATATAAAAAATTATGCGTTTGGTCCGATGGGTAATATCGCCTAATAACGATCCATTCAGGTAATATTGCAACACTTT
>JAEOUK010000252.1 GCA_016839385.1 Promethearchaeota archaeon | reverse complement strand
TTCTGAGTTTTATCCTGTTTTGATGCATATTTCATTGCACCAGCAAGTGCTGCTCCAGATGACATACCTGCAAAAATTCCTTCTTCTTTTGCTAAACGATTTGCATAATAAAATGCCTCATCCTTGGTAATCGAATAAATTTCATTATAGATTTTAGTATTTAGAATTTCAGGAATGAATCCCGCTCCCATTCCTTGAATTTCTGATTTTCCAGGTTTACCACCAGATAGAATAGGAGAACTAGCTGGTTCAATTGCTATGATACGTATATTAGGATTCAATTCACGAAGTTTTTCTCCCGTTCCTGTAATTGTTCCTCCTGTACCAACACAACTCACAAAAACATCAACCTCATGGTTGAGATCTTCCCAGATCTCCAAAGCTGTCGTATTTCTATGACTATCTGGATTCGCCGAATTAGAAAATTGCTGAGTAAGAAAGCTATTCTTAATTTTTGAAGAAAGTTTTTCTGCAATTTTAATTGCGGGTTTCATATTTTTTCCTCTAAATAAAATTAATTCTGCACCAAAGGCTCTTAACATTTTCCTACGTTCAATAGAAGAATACTTTGGCATGATAATTTTGAGCCTATATCCTTTGACAGCGCAGACAAGAGCCAAACCAATTCCTGTGTTCCCAGAAGTGATCTCAATTATTGTGGTTTTTGAGTCGATGAGTCCTTTTTTTTCAGCATCGAGAATCATGTTGTAAGCGGGACGATCTTTAATGCTTCCACCAGGATTTTTTGATTCAATTTTTACATATATGCGTGCTTTCAATCCTTTAGTTATTTTATTTAGCTTGACTAAAGGAGTATTTCCTATGGTATCTAAAATTGAGTCGTAGAGAACCATTACTTGTTTCCTCTGGTAAGTTTTTGTTCTATTGAAGATAAACGCGTTTCTAGCGATTTAATGAGGTTTACAACCGGATCAGGAAGAATCCCATGCTTTAAATGTTCAATTTCATCTGTAACTTGAGGATGCTTTTCAAGTAGAACTCTTCCAGGCACTCCAACCACTATACAATCATCGGGAATATTGTTTGTAACAACACTATTTGCCCCAATTCTGACGTTATTTCCAATTGTTACAGGTCCCAATATTTTTGCACCCGCTCCTACAATAATATTATCTCCAAGTGTTGGATGACGCTTTTTTCGTTCCAAACTAGTCCCTCCCAATGTAACACCTTGATAAAGAGTTACATTATTTCCAATTACAGATGTTTCGCCTATTACAACGCCAGAACCATGATCAATAAAGAAATGGTCTCCTATTACCGCAGAAGGATGAATATCTATTCCCGTTGTTTGGAAAGCGCTATGAGATAAGAAACGTGGTACAAAAGGGAGTCCCAAGCAATCTAGAAAATGTGCGACTCGATAGACTAAAACAGCTTGAATTCCAGGATAAGACGTTAAGATTTCACTAATACTACGAGCTGCAGGATCTTTATCAAATGCAGAAGTCACATCGGTAATAAAACAATTAAAAATTTTCTCAATCTCTTCATAGATATAATCTCTATCTAATGAGGTTATGCTAATTTTTAGATTTGAGATACACTCATTGCATTCTTGAGTAATAGTCTCTTTTTCAATTCCACTGCCAAACAGACACTTACAAGTACGTTCTTTCATATATTACATTGGTCTGGGCTAATAAAAAATAAAGCCTATTTTTTTGAAAGGAGTTGAAAACTACTCAAAATTGTGATGTGAATGTAATTATTAGTTGGTTTAAAAATTGGGGAGAGAAATGCGGAGGACACAATCTGCATCGTTCATTGGGAATGGTAACAGGGCTAAAATAACAGGGCAACAGGGCAAGAATATATTACCCCCAATAGAAATGCTCTTGAAGAATTCCGTTTCATTGTAAAGAAATTAACATAATTGATTAACGGATACACTACCCAAAATTGAAGTGCTGAAGAATATTTTTTCGATGTATTCGAACAACCAATGTAGTTAGTATTATATCTGGAGTATTCCCCAAAAAAACAATAGGTTTATCTACATTCTTTGCAGTTATTTCCCATGTTTTCGACTAGTTCTTCGACCTTTTATCAGATCAACGATATTTTTAAACAATTCTACTACGTCTTTAAAAAAATCGAGTATGGCTTCAATAGCTTTTGACATCGATAATTTTATCACCCCAAACTACAAGAGAAAATTCTTATTTATTTTCATTTGGGATTTTTTTCCATTTTTTTCATTTTTTCCTATGTGTCGATACTTGTTTCCAATCTCGAAGTTTCATTTTATCAGAAAAATCTGGAGTAATCTTTTAAATTTCTGCAATCCATTTTTCTTGGTAGCGTTCAGCATATTCATGTATGATACTAAATCTTCTTCAGGTTCTTCCTCTTCATCGCGTCGTCTTAATTGGATTGCCCCTGCATTACAAGTCGGGACACACACACCGCATCCTATACAACGATCAAGATTTACGGAAGCAATGTTATCATCCCCTAATGTAACCGCATTCATATGACAACGATTTGCACAAGTTCCACACCCGACACATGAATCAATATCGACATATGCTTGGAAATTACCTCGTGCAAATTCAGCAGGTTTAGGGAGTGCCTTTAATGAATTAAGGATTGTACAACAATCACCGCAACACCCACATAACCAGTTAGGATCTTTTGAATTTTCAGTTTGATAGACTAATCCTTCTTCTGCGTTTTTGCGAGCAATTTCCAAGGCTTCCTCCTTCGTTATCTCGCGACCAATTCCATTTTTCACCCCCATCTCACCATAGAATCCCAGCCCCATGCAAGTTTCAATCCTATCAGTGACGCTACATGGCGTTCCTTCATTTTTTTTTCTTGTCTTACATACACATGGCATCACAATGAATTTTCCCTGGTTTGATTCAAGAATTTTGTACACTTCATCGTATGTGCTTATATGGTGTTCTGGTTCTATGCTTTGATTGATAGGAATCGTCCGAAACATTAATTGATCAAGTACGACTGTATTAAGGAAAAATTTCCTGGCAAATTCATCCCCCATGTTTTGAAGTGGTTCTGTAGATCGCCCATCTTGCCATGCGGAAATCAGCGCCATTTCATAGAGTCCGACAACCCAAGGGTGGAGGAAATATTCCCACGCATTATCTTTTTTGCGCCCAGTTATTGCTCCTTTATGACACATCTCATTTAAAGAGTTCTCTAGCTTCCTCAATGGAGGTGAATTATTACCCAAGCTCTCTTGAATTGATTCTAATCCCTTTGGTACATAATCAAGATGCATCGCAATCCTTGCTTCGTCCTCAGTAAATAGATATTCCAGCACACGAAGGTCAGCACCATCACGAGTTTTTGGAAAACTGATAGGCATCTTATTCAAGTGCTGTTGAAGTGCCCTATAGATTTTTTTCTTCTCTTTTAAGGGTATAATCGCTTTTGTTTTAGACATTATGGGTTTCTCTTTTTGTACACTAAAGTATCAAATCTTACTAGATCTATAAAAAACTACCCGCTGATATGATATATACTTCAAATCAATGTGTTTTTCTGAATTTGACCTATTATTCATTCATTCGACACTTCCCCCTTATTGAGATGATTATTAGAAAACTCCCAATTATCCCAATGAGCAGAATCGGATTATATCCTGGTATATTGGGATTTTGTTCGGGTGGTGTATAAATTGTACAAATTTCGAAATAGTCGCTGAAATCGTA
>JAEOUK010000251.1 GCA_016839385.1 Promethearchaeota archaeon | reverse complement strand
TAGTAATTTAATTTTATGCAGTATCTAGGCATTTGTAGGCATTTCTTAGGGGTGATGCAAAGATTTAAATACCCATTATGACTCTTTGTTGATATGGGTATAAACGTAATGTTATAACCCCTATATAGTGATGAAATATGAATGAAAAATTTAATGAGTTGTTAGAAGAAGTAGGAGAAGAGCTTGAAGAAGATGAAGAACAATCTCTTGAACGAATTCAAGAAACCCTTGATAATATTCAAAATATAATCAGATTTCTTGATGGAAAAATAATTACTGATTTGTCCTATGTGACAAACTCTAGAGGTAATTTGCAAATTGTTGCACAATATTTTCGAGAACCAGGAATATTGATTTATGAAAATAAACAAGCGCGTGAACTCGAAGATAGACGTTATAATGCTCGAAATGAATTTTCAGAACAAAATAACATTCCTAAAGATAAATTGGAAAGATTTGTAGGGGAGGAAATTTATTTGACTCGAGACGGGGAATTATGGGTTTTCACAAAAGATGAAATAATTTCTCCAAGAGCACCTGAAAAACAAAAAATTGTCGCAATTCGTCAGCGAGAAACCTCTATCGAGGAAATATTGCAAGAATTTCCTGATTTTGAAGAAAAATTCTACGGATGTTTCAAAAAAGTAGTAATAAATGCTATTGAGAATAATCCGAAAAAACGTGGAATTTTCCAAAAGATTATTGACTACATCAATAAATTAGAATCAGGGGAAAAAATCGACGATGACGACGAGGAAGATGATGATTAAATGCTGGTGATCCAAGGATTCGATTCAGATTTCACCTACAAGTTATTAGGACTTCCAAACAATTTAAAAAAGAACTTAAAAAGTAAAATTCATTTCATTAGTGTTTTATAAAAATCATTAGGTAAACAAGTTATTTAATGCTCATATGATGAATTTTTGACTACGTCCTACTCGGTTTAATCCAAAATCTTCCATGGTCTTTCAGAGAAGAAAAATCCCACAACCAATACAAACACGACTACTAAACTAATTTGCACTATTAAGATTAAGATAGCAATTTCAGGATTATATATCAAAAATAAAGACATTATAGGCATTATTACAACGTAAATCGCCAAAATTCCCAATATTATCGCTATTGTTTTCATACTTTTTTTTAGCTTGATAATTTCTGATTCATTATTCAGCATTCATCACCCTCTAAGAACTGATGTATTATTCACCCATTTAAATCCTTGTCTGTCTATTGAGTTAAGTGAATTAAAAACAAAAACTCTTAAAACCAATTAGCCGGAAGGCAGGAATTAGAAAAACATGTTTAAGGAGATAAAATAACTCATGATTTACTTTAAGATTGTAATTTATTGTTGCTGAATTTCTTGCACAGGTTAAAATTTTCAACTTTGAAATCTAAACACTTCAGTTTAAAAATTTCGACTTCTCTGGGATCGTAGTATATGTTGTGGAACAATTTGCGATTCTTGATTGGAAAGTTCGCGATGAAATTTCCCATTTCCAAGGATGACTCTTCGATATATTTTTTTGTCGATCCGACACTTCTCGGAATAGATGTTCTCTCAAAACCGATATTAACGAGACGATTTCAGAAATATACAATCATTTAAATAGGTGAGATCATATTACACTATCAAAAGTTGGCACTGAATCAACGATTTCGACGATATTCTTATCTATGAAGGGCTTTCCAGAGAACGACAAATAACGACTCAAGTCGACAAAAGGTACAAAAAGGGTTAGCAGAAATCGACAAAATGTAATATCTACATAATATCACAATACAAATTGCATAGATACAATTTGCATTTAAATATATCCAGAAATACCCCCTTTCCCAAACAAAAAAATTCGAGATCGTGGGAGTTTAAAAGGTTCTCAGAAAAAGCATTGGAAAGGTTCTAACAAAAAACGTAATGACAATGCTTATCCGAAAACAGAACCGACAAAAATCAATAACAAAAATTCGAACAAATTGAAGGGTACAATAATGGAACAATACTCTGAGTATACGACTTTATATGTTGAAGATTCTGAACTTTCTGAGGATATTGAGTTCACTTATCGAATTACAAACATCGTGGCTTTGGGAATTTTAAGTTTAAAAACAGAAGAAGATATCGATTTCACGAAAATTGAAGCAGTCACAGATGTTCGATCACTTAACCGTTTCCCATGCGTATTATTCAAAATAGAAGATGTTTCTGTGATAATATTCAAGAATGGAAAAATGATTATCACAGGATTGAAACGTGAAGACCAAATTCCAGAAATCAAAAAGAAAATCGAACGTGTTCTTAACAAAGCGAAAATAAAATATACTGAATTCAATATATCTATTCAAAATTTTGTCGCTATGACTAATCTTAACAAGAGAATTAACTTGGAAATGGCATGCTTAACTTTAATGAATTGCATCTATGAACCAGAGCAATTCCCAGCAGCAATCATCCGAGACCTTGAAGAAGGCGGTGCATTCCTATTATTTTCAAATTCTAAAATTATTTGCTTGGGCATCCGCTCTGTAGAACACCTTGAAACTTCTTTGAAAAATTTAATTCAACAAATCTATGATTTTGAGTTAGTATATTAAACATACAACTCGATTAATTCTCCATTTTTTCCTTATTTTGACTGTTAATATGGATTTTTCATCACAAAAAGCATTTATTTTCGTGTTTGTTTAGTTTCTTATCTATGTCTGATTTAGTTGATTTAGATAAAATCGAATCCTACATAAAAAATATCGAATCGGAAATAGTTCAATTACTCAATTTACTTACAAATGAATCAATTCCCAATCGATCAACAATGATAAAACGGGATTTTTTTAAAAGACTTCAAGAATTCGATATAATTCAATCCACAGAAGATTTTTCAAGATCAAAACAATCCTCTTTTGAAGATGAACCAAGGAATACAGTGGAGTTTATAAAATCGATATTGGAAAATATACCTGCGAATATAGTTGAGAGAAAACGCTATTTGGAGAAGTTACTGGGATACATTGGAAGCATAAGTGATTATGATAAAACAGTTCTGATTAAATCTTTGTTAAATGAATCTCCTGAGAAGATAAAAGCTGCTATTTCAGATATCTTGGAAGCGTTTTCTTAAAGGATTTAAAATTTAGATGAATGAGTCTTTGATATATTACAATTAAATTTAAGGTGAAATGGAACGCAGTGCAATATATTTAAATGCTAGATCGACATTTTCACCTGTTTTTGCTGAAGTTTCGATGTATTCAACGCCTAAATTCTCAGAATATTCCCTGATTTCTTCATCTGTTACCTCAATATCAAAAGTTAAATCACATTTATTTCCAATCAATATCTTCGGGATACCTTGAGGATTACGACGGTCGATATCATCTATCCATTTCTTAATATTTACAAAACTCTCATTACGTGTTTTGTCAAAAATTAGAAATGCGGCATGAGCACCATTATAAAATCGTTTACGATATGGAGCCATTTGCTGTAATTGACCTCCTATGTCCCAAATTAAAAAATTTAGAATGCAATTTTCATCAAAACGCATTTCACGTCTTGAAATATCAACCCCAATCGTAGCAACATAATTTTGTTCAAAAGAATCATTAACAAATCGCCGAATAAGAGATGTTTTTCCTACTCGGTAATCACCACATAAAATAACTTTGATTGAAAATGTACCTTTTGGTAGTTTTCCGTCTCTAAATCTTGAAAAAACTTTCATTTTACTCATGATTTTGATGATTCCAGGAATCTCTAGGGAAACACCTTCTTCTCCCCCTAAAATCCGTCCAACACGGCTTAATGCTAGTTCACTATATACTCGAATCTCACTTTCTATAGCAGCCTCATTTGCAACAACCGTAAGGATCGCATTTTCCCCCACACTAGCGAAAAAGAACTTTCTTTCTCCAAGAGTCATCATATTCATGAATCTAGATCCTCTAAATTCTTTTTTCATACGCTCAATAAATATGTCAAATGCGGCTGTAATTGCCCCTAATACATCATCATCAGCTTCTTTTAGCATAGACATTAGGACTAGACCATCATGGTCTATTAAAGCAATCATATCAACATTTTCTATAGAATCTATAAAATTCTTAACTAGTGTATTAAGTTGTTTTTGCATCAGAAAGTCTCACGAAATTAAGTTTGTATCAATTGCCCAACGAACAAATATTATGTTGTTTGAAAATATATTGTGTTGTTTGCCTAAGAAATTAACGAAATGATACTATGTTTCACAAATGTTTTAGTACCTAGATGTCTAAGTAAAACTCAAATGTATACCGTTGGTGTGGACATAGGGAGTCTTGTGACAAAGATAGCTTTGGTTAAAAAAGGTAAATTAGTAGATTTTGTTATCGATAGGTCTTCTTTTCAATTCAACGAGACAGGAAATCAACTTTTTGTACAAATTCTAAATAAAAATCACTTGAAAAGAGAAGATATTAGCCAAATAATGAGTACGGGATATGGTAGACATTCATTAGATATTGCAGATGAGAAAGTCACAGAAATTACAGCTCACGCTCGCGGTGTGCAATATTATTTCCCGGATGTGAACTCCATTATAGATATTGGAGGGCAAGATTCAAAAGTTATAATTATTCATGACACGACAAAGAAAGTAATCGATTTTCAGATGAATGATAAATGCGCAGCTGGAACTGGAAGATTTCTAGAAGTAATGGCCACTGCTCTTGAAATTCCAATTGAAAATTTAGGAGAAGTTGCTCTCACATCAACTAGCCCTGAAAAAGTTTCTTCAACCTGCACAGTTTTTGCAGAGAGTGAAGTTATTAGTTTGTTTGCGCAGGGCGCGAAAAAACAAGATATTGCAATGGGAATTCATATTTCTATTGCACGTAGAGTAGGAGCAATGGCTAAACGTACCAATGTAAAACCTCCTTTAGTATTCTGCGGAGGTGTGGCTTGGAATAGTGCTGTAAAAAAAGCCTTGGAGCAAGAATTAGGATTTGAAATTCTCGTTCCTGATAATCCTCAAATTACCGGGGCATTAGGAGCTGCGTTAATAGCATCAAATAACTAGATGTAATTAGCTCATATATCATAAGTATATTCAAAAATATCTGAAAGTAATTGTCCTCGAATGCCAAAATTGTTATCTACTTCTATTATTACCGCATGAGCATCTACATCAAGATCACCATGAGCATGCACGATCAAGTAAAATCCTCCATCTTCAAATTCCACTTCATCAGGATCTAACATAATTCGCATTTTTAAATTACATCGCGGACATTGTGGAAATAAATACTTTTTCTTTTTTCTTGGCATCATCAATAATAGTGCAATTCAGATTTAAAAATTCTACACAAAACTAGCTGTCAATATTTTTACGTATGAGTTTTTAAAATAGGGTTATGATCAAGACAACAAGTAAAAAAAAGAGAACAAATTCGTTTTTAATTGGTGCTCTTGTGTGTTTTATTTTATTCCTCATCTATATTTCCGCATTGATATATTTTGTTATTAAAGGAGGAACCAGTGGCAACAATCTTACTCTATTTCCAGGTGGTTTCATTGTAGATTTATTATTTACGTTCATAGCTCCGATGGTCTTTCAAGTTACTTCAGTTCTTTTTTCGACGGTATTGGTTAGACTTTACATCTTAGTGGCTAAATGGATGAAATTAGGAAAATATCCAATACATATCAAAAAACTTGAAAAAAAATTTTCGCTTGGTGAATTTTTCTCAAGAGCATTCTATGCAGCGATGTTATCTATTGCCTTAAGCATAGCAATGAATAATCTTTTAAATGACAGGAATATACCCTTATATATTGAAAATTCAATTGTTTACTCAACTGCTGCTATTTCATTTATCCTTACACCTATTAGTGTCCTTTTGATGACACCAGCATGGTTTTTAGACGATTCAGGAGTAATTTTCATGAAAAAGGAAAATTATACAGAACTTTCAAGCAACTCAATTTTGACAGACTCATTAGATGTGCGGGGGATCGGGTCTTATTTCATACAGATTATTAAAGGATTTGCAGGTATTTCTACGCCATTATTGTACATTCTTCTATTTGTAAAAGAAAATATATTCCGAGATAGCATTGAACTAGGAATACTGTTGATTTTAGAACCGTTTTTCCTGGTTGGAAGCTTCTTCTTTTCAATGTGGATCTACCTTAAATTAGCTCCGAAAGTAAAAAACCACTTACTTCGCAAATTGAAATACCCAAAAATTGTTATCAAAATTGAAAAATCATGAGTGATTTAGTCTCGAAATTCTCCTCGAAAAGATTACTTATCAATTTTAACTCTCTTTTTTTTGTATGTTAAGTTTTTTCCTAAATGTACTAAAAACCTCATAAAGAGCATCCCACTGTAATATATATAGAATAATTCAGAATGGTTGCCATGAGAGAAATTAAGAGAAAGTCAGTATCAGTTGTTGGAATGGGATATGTTGGTTTATGTCTTTCCGCTAGTCTAGCTAAATTTGGAACTAAAGTTATTTGTGTGGACGTGAGTGAAAAACGAGTCGATTCAATTAAAAATGGAATATCTCCAATTTATGAAGATCAACTACCGGAATTATTACATGAAGGTGTAGAAAAAGGTCTTATCTCTGCAACTACAAATACAGAAGAAGCAATTCGAGGAACTGAAATTACATTTATCTGTGTAGGTACACCCACATCTGAATCAGGACATATCGATCTTTCTCAAATTCATTCCGCATCCCATAATATTGGTAAAGCATTAAGGAATAAAACCACCTATCATGCTTTTTCGATAAAAAGCACCGTCATTCCAGGAACTACAGACTCCCATGTCATTCCAATTATAGAACGAGAATCCAATAAAAAAGCAGGTAAGGATTTTGGAGTTTGTATGACACCAGAATTTCTTCGAGAAGGTGC
>JAEOUK010000250.1 GCA_016839385.1 Promethearchaeota archaeon | reverse complement strand
CCAATTAGAACATTCTTACCTATGTCCAACCCTCCTGTTCCTCCCAAAAGGCAATATGGATTGACGTTTGAAGAATCGCCAATAGTAACGTATCCCTCATAACCGCTCGAAATCCTGGTATTATACAGAATATTGCATTTTCTTCCGATAGTAATACCATCTTTTCTTGAAGTTTTTGAATCTAAATTACATAAATTATCTATCACAGTATTGTCACCTATTGAAATTCTGGATGGTCTTCTAATTGTAACTCCTCTACCAATGGTAACGTTTTTACCCATTTCCTTGAACAAACCTTTGTACAATTTTTTTCTTAAAAAAATCCCACTGCCACCAGGCAATTGACCCAAAAAAGAAATAATAAACTCATACTTAATTAAATCCGAAAAGCTATTACTTCCAACCACCCTCTCTCGATATTGACCTAGCCCTGAAATATTTTCATCATTATCATTCATTGGATGGTTCCTCTTGTTAAGAATTAAATGATGCTTGACGTAAAAATGTTGTAAAACTTTGAAGAGCGGTGGTTTTAAGTTCGCGTATCTTGGGTTCGATTTCTTTTCGTATCTGTTGTCTGTTTTCCCATGTATTTTTCGCTAAACGATATAATTTTTCTTCATCAAAATCTTGCATGTCTATAACTCTTTCGCTCTGACCAATTTGTTTTAATAAACTTTTTACCTTCGGGGTATAGGCAATTCCAACAATTGGCACATTCATAGCAGAAGATAGAATTAACGAATGGTATCTCATTCCAATAAAAACTTCCAGTTTCCCTAAAATACCCATTAATTCGTGATTTGTATATTCCCAATTGCTACCAATAACGTTAATGTGTTTTTGGTTTTTTATCTTATTGATAATCTCCTTGACAAAACTCGAATCCATTGGTTGAGTTACAACAAAAACAACATCAACATCCAAATCTTCAACTAAACGATCCACAACTTTAGCAACAATTGTTTGGAAAACTGATTTATCAAATCTTTGTCCACCTTTTGCTATCCAAGAGTCAACGTATTTTGTAATATTAAATCCAATTAATCCTCGTCTTTCATCAATTCCATTTTCAGAAAATATTTCGTTTATTCTAGAAAGCTCAACGGGTTGGTTTGTAAGAGCTGAATCAGCGCCTACAATAATAGAAGGTTTGGAAACTCCAATCTTCTGCAAAAGGTTGCGTGAATACTCATCTCTAACAATCATAAACTGTGTATTATTACAAATATATTTCACGAGACGCGCCCCATCTTTTGTAGATACAGGACCAACACCACAATTAAGACCAAAAATAGGTTTTCCAAGTCTTTTAGCATACGCAACAATAGTAGCTAAACCAAACAAGTAATTAAAAACTGGATTATATAAATCAACATCAAAAAGAATTGCATCAGTAATTAAACTACAATCTGTCCTTCGAATGGATGAAAGAGTTGGAAGCCCCAGAAACTTCAGACTGAACTTCCAAGGTAATATTGAAACAGGATGAACATATGCAGAATCAAAATTTTTCGCAATAAAATCGGGATTTAATGTTGGAACTTCAAACCTCATTTTTGGTGACAAATTCCGTATATTAGAAATCGTTGATGCCAATATAGCTGCATCCCCTGCATTTCGTCCAGAAAAGCTACCCAATATTGTTATACTTTCCACTAACTATATCTCCAATATCATTATAGTCACAATGTTTTGAGATAAGTAATTAATTAAGCACAATAAAAATAATACACCACATTTTTTACTAAACCCAATAAACTAGAAGTGTTTTAAAATAAGAATAAGGTCAAAATTTTCGAGCACTAGGTTTTCTTAAAGTATTCTCTAAATTTCTTAAAGGGTTTCTTCCAATCATAACCCGAAATATTTTCGGATACAAAAGTCAGAAAATTTTGTTTGGGAATCATCGAACCAAAAATTGTTTTCCTTTGAAGTCTATCACAGGTACTACAAGGTCCCAAGCATCTGTATTTGCCAGAAACCATTTGTTCTCTTAGGTTCATCATTTCAGTACTATTCCAAATCATTCGAATAGAATTTTTGTTAACATTTCCCAATTCTATTTCACCCAAAAAATCCTGAGGACAGGGTACAACAGTTCCATCCCAAAGAATTGTTAATGAATACCAAGGAAATGTACAAGATTTATTTGATATGTAGGAATCAGAGGTTTTTTGGTTCAATTCAACATTGCCTCCCCAATTATGTGCAACTATCTCACGAATCTCATCTAAAGGCAAAGTTCGAAATCTGTCTTTAATTTTCTTTTTATTTTCTAGATCGACTTCTGAATCAGGAAAATTAAGAAATTGCAGAACAGTATAAGGCTTGTTTTTTCCAAGTTTTTTCTTGAGTTCCAAAAAACGTGAAATATTATTCAAGGTTTCTTCGAAGTTTGCCCCAACTCTCATTTTTTCATATGACTCTTTTGTATATCCATCGAAAGAAAAGGATACAAAATCCAATCCAGACTCAAGCATTTTGATGGATTTTTCTTCGGTTAATCTAGTAGCATTTGTATGCAATTTTGTATGTAAGCCTTTTTTATTAGCATATTTTATCATTTTAAAAATTTCTGGATGTAAAAGAGGTTCACCTCTATGATGGAGATAAATATCCTGAGAAAATTCAGAAATTTCATCAATTATTTTTATAAAAAGATCAAAAGTCATAAACCCTTTTTTTTCAGGTTCTATTGAGTCGTTTGGACACATCGGACAGTTAAGATTGCATACATTTGTAGATTCGATCCAAAGCCGAATTGGAAAATACGATAATCTAATTTTGCGACGATTAAATGCCCAAAAAACCCTGAATAATGTTATAATTTTTTCAAATAAATCGCTCTCTATAACAAATTTTAAGATTTAGATAAAAACTGAAAGTCGTAAATTCCAATCTGTATTTGATACTATTTTTTTATTTATTATGAATGTTTTTTAATAAATTTTCTGGATTAATAAACAACATTTAATCGCAAGTTGGATTTATGGTTAAATAATATTCCCCTTTATTACTTTCAACCTCATTTATTCAACATAAGTAATTTTAGAATTAAAAAGATGAAACTGCAGAATATAGCAGTTTGTATGTTTTTTGAACATATTGCGTTACAAATTTCCGTTTTACAACACTTGTTAAATTAAATGGAGCTAATAGAATTCTCATACCTTGGAACACTCGAGGTAAATGATTACTGTGAAAAAATATTCTTTCATGAATTTGTGGATGTACTGAGAAAAGATAATGAATCCAATAATTTGCCGATTGTTTAATTATTGAACGGTCCAAATCAACTTTTGAATATCCCGTAATTATCGCCAAACAAAGTTGGTCAAAGAGATAAATCATTTGATTTTGTTTATCTAAATCGTAATTATAGATAATTTTTGAGAATTTACGACCGATAGAATATATTAATTTTGAAAGATCATATGTAGGATCGCCTATGCCGGCATCATCCCAGTCAATAAGATAGATAGTTCTGTGTTCTTCTTCAAAAATCCAATTAGCAGTTCTTGAGTCACCATGAACTATTTTCAAATTAAGATTTAATTCTGCAAGTCCTTGACCAATTTTTTCGAAAAGAAGCTTTTGCCAATTCTTAAGTTTAGTTTGTGACATAATTTGAAGGAGTATTTCATCAATGTTTATTCCAGTTATAAAATCTCTGAAAATAAATCCAGACCTAATGTCTATATATTTAATTTCAGGAATTTTAATCGACAATTTTTTAGAAAAAGATTTTTCATTTTTATTAAGATGTTTATACAACCTTTTGTTTGAACCTACATGTTTTGCAACAATTTTTTTAGGTTTTAAGGAACAATCACTTCTTTGTAACAAAAATTCTACCTGATATGATTCGTTATTTGATCCTATTCGTCCAATGCTTTCTAACATGTGTACAGCAGATATGGTGACTTCTGAAACTTTTTCACACCCCATTATTTTTGAAATAGCTTGCTGGAAAAACATTTCTTGGTCAATTTTTTGGAAAAAAGGGATTTGTTCATTTTTCTTATTTTCCAAATTATTTTTCCCCTGATTTCGTAAAACGAAGTAAAAAAACTCTAATAAATCTTAAATCAACTTACTTCTAGGGTAAAATAGTCGTTATATTTCGAAGCGGATATTATATCTTTTCAAAGAACTTCTTCGTAAGCGTCTACAATCATTCGCGCCACAGAAAGCCACGAATATTCGTTTTGAGAAATAATCCTAGCCGTAGTTCCCATTTCTTTTCTAATTTTCGGATTATCTAATAATTTAACAATAGCTTTTGCAAACTCGTCAGAATTACCCGGTTTGGTAGTAAAACCTGTATCTCTAAGAATTTTTTGGTTATAGTTGTAATCGAAAGAAATTGTGGGGAGCCCCATTGCCATATATGTAAAAAGCTTGAGATTCGCTTCTCCCATCTCCATAAATTTAGGTGTTATAGCTACATCAGCAGCAGCTAGAAACATAGGTATGTCATCAAATTTCTGTTTACCCGTAAAAACAATATTTTGTTCTAGACCAAGCCTTCGTGATAATTCTTTGTATTCGTCCACAGGATAGCCGACCAAAAGAAACTTTGTATTCTTATATTCTTTAATTACAGAAGGAATAACTTGTTCAATTAAGAAGTTGAGACCTTGGTATCTGGAAAATACTCCAGTGAACACAACAACTTTATTATCTCCCAAATTAAATTTCTGTCGAATTTCTTCTCCATTGAACCGAGCAGGATTAAAGAAATCAGTATCAACGCCATCAGGCACATATTTTATTTTTTCCCTTGAAATATTATATTCTGTACTAAGCATTTCCATCAAATGCTGGGATGATACAAGAATTATTGAAGAATCCGAATATATTTTACTCTCAACTAATCTCCAAAATTTAGACATAAACGAGGACGGATCTAAAAAGCCGTGAGCCGTCATCTCACCAGTTAGGCTTCCTTGGGCATCAAAAACAATTGGCTTATTTATTCTGAATTTTTTTAAAAACTGAGCGATTGCAGCACCCTCATGAAGATGAGCATGCAAAATATCAAAATTTTTGTTTTTATATACTTCCAGTGTTTTTAAAAGTAGGAATGAGTCGAGATACACCTTATGATAGTTGGCCCCAGGTGATATTCGATTATACCATGGAATCCTTAGTATACGTTGAGTATTAATTGCCTCTGGAACAGGTCTACCTAAATGGTAACAAATGACGTCAACTTGATGACCCAACTCCTTAAGCCCTTTAGCCTCACCATAAACCCGAAGAGGAGCCCCTCTATCTTCTAAGAATGGCATCGGAGCGATCATGCCTACATTATACATTAATTTCACCAGAAAAATACTTAATAATTAATTGAAGGATTCTCTCACAATAGTTCATTTAGCGATCGGCTTTTTTTCGAAGTTGATACAAGTTTTTATTTCGTATGGTTTCTTTTTGTTGTTTTCGTGTTGGAATCGTGTAATCATTTCACCAAGTAAGCCCAACGTAATAAATTGTGCACCAAAAACCACCATTAGGACACCCAACATAAATAACGGCTTATCTCCCAGAGGTTCCAAATAAAAAATTCTTAGGAACCCAAGGTATATGGAAATAGCCATTCCCAATCCTAATGAAAGCAACCCCAGTGTACCAAATAAGTGTAAAGGTCTTGAGAGATACTTTTCCAAAAAATACACCGAAATAAGATCAAAGAAGCCACGAAGAAGTCTAGACGATCCATATTTTGATTTTCCGTGTTCTCGAGGATTATGGTTTACTTCTATTTCCGAAATCTTATACCCTTTCCACGCTGCCAAAACTGGAATATACCTATGAAGTTCACCATATAAGTTGGCACTAATGTCGTTTACAACCTCAGCTGTATAAGCTCTCATAGGAGTACCTATATCGTGAATCTTCAAACCAGTAACTTTTGAGGTTAACCAATTAAAAAATCGAGATGGAGCTTTCTTTGTCAGAAAAGGATCTTTACGTTGTTTTCTCCAACCACAAACAACATCAGATCCTTCCTGAATCTGTTTTACCATTCCAGGAATATCACTGGGATCAAGTTGTAAATCTGCATCCATAGTTATCATGATTTCTCCAGTGGCCTGATCAAAACCACAGGAAATTGCTGCAGATTGCCCAAAGTTTCTTCTGAATTTGACGATTTTAACTCGACTATCAGTTTTTGCGCATTCACTAAGTTTTTGGAAGGTGTTATCTTTGCTACCATCATCCACAAAAATGATTTCATATTCACCAAGGTTTTCCAAGACTGCTTTTAATCTGTTGTTAAGCGGAATAACGTTTTCTTCTTCATTATAAACGGGTATTATTATAGAAATCATTTTTTTCACCTATGATATTTATGAGTGCACTTTATACCATTCAATAAATTGTTTTATTCCATTTTCAAAAATCATTTTGGGATCATAACCTAAAATGTTTCTGGCTTTTGATATGTCAGCGTGTGTATCTGGAACATCCCCAACTTTTGGTTGAGTGTAAATTGGTTTAACGTCTTCTTTGTTAGTTAGTTTCAAGAGTAATTCAACCAAAGTATTAACACTAACACTGTGGCCACTTCCGAGGTTGAAAATCTCTTTCCCTACGCCTTCTGTTTCAGCGGCTCTTAGGGTTCCATCAATTATGTCATCAACATATGTAAAGTCACGTGTTTGTTCCCCGTCTCCATAAATAACTATAGGTTGATCTTGGAATAGTCCTCGCACCCATTTATGAATAGCCATTTCAGGTCTCTGTCTGGGTCCAAAAACTGTATGGTAACGAAGTATAGTTGTCGAAACGTCGAAAATTTGGCAGTATTTTTCAGCTGCTAGCTTGCTGGCTCCATAAATTGACACGGGATTTGTAGGGTGTTTCTCATCAACCGGCATATATTCGGGTACACCGCATACAGAAGATGAGGAAGCAAAAACAATTTTTTTGATTTTACTTTGCTTAGCTGCTCTAAGCACATTTAATGTTCCAGTTGTATTTACTGTATTTGTTTTTATTGGATGTTGTATTGAATATCTGACTCCAGCTTGTGCAGCAAGATGAAAGGTTAAATCAACATCGTTCATGGCGTTAAGTAGCGTATCGTAATCAAGTATGTCCGCATTAACAAGAGTGAAATTGGAATTATCAAAATGAATCTTAATGTTATCCATTTTGCCCATATAAAAATCATCGAAATTATCGTAAACAATAACATGGTTATCCATTTCAAGTAATCTATCCACAAGGTGACTTCCAATGAATCCCGACCCTCCAGTCACCATGATATTTAGTCCACTTAATTCCATATTCTGTTCCTCAATCTTCTATTTCCTTCTATAAGTTAATAACATGAAAATACTTATGTTCCACAAATATGTATTTTTTAGATTAATCTGGAATAAATAGGTGCACATTGTTTATTAAGAATTGAATAAAAAGTCTGCAAATTTATCACTTAGAATATAAATGATATCTTCATAGGTATTGTTCAAACATTAACCAATATTTATACAAATATAAAATGGTCAATCCTGATCATTATTTTTCGCAATTAACCGACATTATGTTAAAGAATGATAATTACTGGTTCAGCCACCAGAATTACTTACCAAGCTTTGGTAAACATTCTTT
>JAEOUK010000046.1 GCA_016839385.1 Promethearchaeota archaeon | reverse complement strand
TGGAGCAACTCGAAATAAACTTCTTAATAATCTGAAAGCGAATATTTGGAATGTTGATGTCATGGTAACAGACGAACCAGAATCAAGTTTGCGAGGAGCAGGTTTATTAGGAGCGCTGGGAGTTGGATTAATAGATTCTCTATCAAAGATCCCAACATTCGAAAAAGAAGTGATTATCAACCCCGTCCCAGAATTAGTAGAAAAATACAAAAATATTGCTAAGAACTTCAACAGATTCTATAATCATATGATAGGATATTGGATGTAACTTTTCTATTATTTCTTTTTTCGAGTCTTACTCCGATAAAATCCTTTTATTAATGCATCCCCTGAAAGTTCTTCATCACAGATTATTTCTTCAATATCGATACGTTTGAAATGCTTTATATTCTCACTAAACTGAATATTAACAGTAATCGCTGCATCAGGGTTTAGGTGCTGAAAAGTTGAACATAACATCAATGCATGGGCATCCTCTTCCATGACGATGATTGCAGAGTCAGCACTTTCCGCATTCGCCGCGTGCAGTATCCTTTCCTCGAGAGGATCACCAGATATATATTCGATAATATCGGGCAGATCATAAGGACGTTCCTGATCATCATGAACTAACACGTAATCATGATGAACTCCAAGTTCACCGGTCAAATTCTTTATTAAATAACGCATTTTTGAATTCCAGCCTACAAGGATAATATGATTATGGAAACTTATTGTTTTCTCCTCCTTTTTCATTAAACGTAAATAAACATTTTCTACAAACACTAAAGTGATGCCTAATCCAATCCAGATCACCGCACTGGTTAACCACCATAACCCGATATCATGAGGATCTGAAGGATCGGGAGAAACAAGCCCCGTCCCCGTGTTGGTGATGTAATCGCTAATCCAGTAAAAGCCAAGATAAAACGGGATTCCTTGAATTAAGGAATAGACGCCAGCCAGTATGATATTGAGCGTAAAAACTATCAACAATACCTTAATCATTCTACTTCTCTTGATATTTTTCCAGATTATTACCAGTTTCTCAAATAGTTTCGCCATACGATCCCACGGAAAATATGCCTAAGTAGATAGGTATTGATATATTTCCTTTCAAAAAGGGTTTACGGAAGTCTAACTCCAATAGTGATTAATAAGTTCGCAAATATAGTATGTAAAAAAGGAAAAAATAAGTTTAGTTTGATGGAGGATTCAATTTTTCCAAAAACATCCCGTATTGCATTAAGTGTCTCATTGCAGATACTGCTTCATGCTCCATGCGAAATACGGCAAAACCATTACTATTAAGTAATCGAACAATTTCATCCTTAACACCGAGATAATTCACAAATATGATAGGTATTTTGTATTTCTTGGTCAGACGTTTAAGATATTCGATGCCACTTTCTGTGAATTCTTTAAGCATAGCCAAACCTTGTTGCACCTTTTCAGAATTATAGAATTTCATCCCTATCTCGTGATACTGAAAGAAATCTCTCCCATAAGCCCCAATGAAAATCATCCCATCAACAACATCCATTTTTGCAATAAACTTCGGAACTTGCTCATAAAAAACTCGTGGGGAAATTGTGAATGTGAAATCGACCGGGTTAGAAGCTTGTACACCCTGTGCGGTAGCCGGGAGTAATAATTTGATTTTTTCTTGAAGATCCTCCGAAAATTCAGGGATCTTTATACCCAAACGAGAAGCTTGATCTGAAGCGGTCGCAGCGGGTCCACCAGCCACACTGACAATACCTAAGCGGTTTCCTTTGGGAATTGCTTTAATTGGTATTACTTTTGAGAATAGTGTAGCAGCATCAATCCATTCTTCAACAGTATTAACTCGTATTACTCCATTTTTAAACGCAGCATTATAGATATTATCATTTCCTGAAAGAGAACCAGTATGGGATGCTACAGCTTTAGCTCCTGCTTCAGATCCTCCAGTATAAAGAGCTATAGTGGGTTTCTTGGGAGATATTCTTTTTACAGCTTCAATAAAAGCCCTTCCTCGGCCTTTTTTTATTTCTTCGATATAGAGTAGAATCACGTCAGTCGTGGGATCTTGCTCAAAATAATCTAAACAATCTACTAAATCGACGTTTAACGAATTTCCTATGGAAATTGTCTTGCTATAATGTAAATCGATTTCTTCATTAAGAAAACATACATGAGAAACGAATGTTCCAGATTGACTGGCAATGGATACATTTCCTGGTTTATTTGGTTCAAAATAATTTACCCATGTCGAATTTAGAATACATTGTTCATCTCCAACTTTGCAATGGGTGTTTATTACTCCCAGACAATTTGGACCAATGAATCGGATCCCATATTTTTCTGCAATGTCAATAATTTCTTGTTCTGCTTCCGCATTGTTCGTTTCTCTGAATCCAGC
>JAEOUK010000249.1 GCA_016839385.1 Promethearchaeota archaeon | reverse complement strand
CTCTCAAGTTCCTATCGATTTAGGAATAGAATTTGAACATCTCGGCTTTGCACTCCTCTCTCAATCTAAGGATTTACAAGAAGGAATCTATGCTTTTCTCGAAAAGCGTAAACCAAATTTTACTGGAAAGTAGGATACTTGATAGAGTATGGCCAAATGGTCAATTTTTAACATAAATCGTCTCTAGTCTCATCGCGAATCGGGAAAATACCGAGAGATGCAATACGTTTCATAATTTTTTTTCTACTTATTCTTGTTTGTTCAACTTCTGGTCCTCATTTCTTATATATTCCTAAAAAATTTCTCTCATCATGGACAAAACTATAAAAAATTATCGTGTTGAAAAACAAATTTCTTTTATAGGAATTGTTTGGAGTATAATTGGATTAATAGCGGGAATCTTATTTCCAATGATATACATGGTTCCCATGCTATTTTCCTCATGGGTGTTATTTGCTAGTGTTGGGCATAACTCTTGGGCAAATGCATATTTAATGATTAATTACAATTCTCCTCAAGTCTATATTCCTTTATTTATTATAGAAGGAATTGTCTTTTTAGTAGGTTGTACGATATTTTTTCTAGGATTAACCCAGATGGTAAAAAGTAAGCTAAGGAATGAACAACTACTCACAACAGGGATCTATCGAATAATTCGACATCCTCAAAATTTGGGAATTATCTTGATGATTTTTCCCTTTTCATTAATGTTGCCTTTTAAAACTATTGGCGGATATTGGATTGATTTAGGTATTCGTACGGGAGATATGATGTCTTGGCTGTTAATGTCCACATTAATCATAATATCCTCATTAATTGAGGAGAAGTTATTTATAAAAAAACTAGGAGAAAATGGGGAAAAATACAGAAAATACCGCTCAGAGACAGGCATGATGTTCCCAAGGATTCGTAGGTCCAGAAAACAGAGAGAATATGTGCTCTGGAAACAAATTATCATAGTAATTTGCATTTATGGTGTGATCGTGTTATCATCTTTTTTAGCACAAAAAATCTTATCAATATATGAAATCGTGGTGTGGACGAAAACATTTTGAATGTTCAAATATTTGACCAGAAAGGATAAAAATTCAATATTCGATAAGGATGTATGGTGAGAAGGAACAACATCCTAGTAAAAAGAATTCGAATTCTTATTGTTGTAATTTTATCACTTTTAATCATTACTGTATTTATTTTAATTGTTATTGCACAAATCAAGATTTTTTTCGGAATTACTCCCATATTACTTGCAACTTATGTTCTAATAGGGCTAATGGGGTGTTTTCTGACCATCTTTTCCGTAATGGAAGTAAAAGAGTATCTTTCCTATTATAGAAATTTGAAAGATAATGTATATCGTACACATCGCTTAACCTATGAACAAGTGATGGATAATGAAAATAGAAAACTTCTTCTGGAATCAATATTAGAACAACCTGGAATTCATTATAATCTGTTAAGAAAGAAATGTAATCTACATCCTGGACAATTTCGATGGCATATCGATGTTCTACTAGATTATGAAATAATAAAAAAGCAGAGAATTGGCAATCATATCGTGTTTTTTCCCATTACCTCTGTCGAGGATAATAATTTTGATGTGATTTTAAAATTTCCCCTTAGAGATGAAATATACAATCTAATTGTGTCAAATCCTGGAATAATTCCTAGTGAGATCGCTCGAAAATTGAAATTTCCTCACCAAAGAAATAAAATAAAATATCATGTGGATAAACTGATTTTAGCGAAATATGTTACAATTGTCCAAGAAGGAAATAAAAAAAAATTGTATCCGATTAATATGGAGAAATAATAAATTTATCTCATCTATTATTCTTGCTTGTACATGGGTAATAGTTGCTCTAAAGTCTGATGAAATCTGGATATTATCGAATCAATGACTTTATAATTCATGACAGTAGAAAGTATGAATTGCAAACAAGCTTTATGAAATGTGTATAAACCGTTATTTAAAAGTGCCAAATTCATCGTTGGAAGAGTATCGTATACTTGAATCATATTTCGGATGTATTCTCTGGCATTTGAATATTTACCTTGGAATAAATGGTAAAAAACAAGTGATCCCGACCGTGTTACATGAGCAGGATAATCCAACTCTTGAATGGATTTTCTAATACCACTTTCTAATCGTTCTCCTAGTTTATTTAAATGCTCAACGTCTTTTTCTTGGTAATGTTCTAAGGCTGCAATTCCAGCTCGCACCGTCATTGCATTACCGCTAAAAGTTCCAGAATGTGTAATATGAGGTTCTATTCGTGGATTATATAGATCCATTAAATCTTCCCTTCCTCCAAATGCTCCTACTGGTAATCCTCCGCCGATTATTTTCCCAAATGCAGTTAAGTCTGGTTCAACTCCTAATAATTTCTGAACTCCTCCAACTGAATGCCGGAAACAGATAACTTCATCAAAAATCAAATGGATTCCGTTATCTTCTGTCAAATCCCTTGCTGTCTTCATATATTCTTTAGAAACGCAAAATCCAATTTTGTTAATTTCAGGTTCTACAATCATTGCAGAAACTTCATGTTTATTTTTGGAAATTACATCCTTTAAGTATTCAACATCTTCAACTGGAACAGCAATAATGTTTTTTGCTAAAGCTTCTGGGAAACCCACTTCGGGAAATGGCTGTACTGGATTATCTGATTCATAATCAGGTAACACATTCATTTCAACATAATCGTGAGAACCATGATACCCTCCATCGAATTTTATAATTTTATCCTTCCCAGTAGCAACGCGGGAACCTCTTAAAGCAAACATAGTTGCTTCTGTTCCGCTATTACAAAAACGCACTTTATCAACGGACTTTACCCGGTCAGTAATCATTTCAGCTAGTTTTACTTGAATTTCCATCGGAGCTGCGTGTACCGTGCCTGTTTTTACTTGATCCTGAAGTGCTTCCACAATAGGAGGGAATGCGTGTCCATGTAAAAGGGAAGTCATGTTGTTTATACAATCGTAATATTTATTCCCGTCTACATCAAACATATTACACTTGTTAGCACCAGTCGCAAAGAACGGATAGGGTTTGAAAAATGCTACATTGCGAGTTCCTCCACCTGGCAGTACCTTCTGAGCCCGTTCGTTTAATTCCAATGATTTTGGGTGTTTTTTTTTGTATTCCTTTGTAATAAGTTTCTTTAGTTTTCTTCCTTCTTTGTTCATTGACTTTTTTCTCTTTATATATTTGATCTAGTTAGTTTATCTATTCGGATCGTTCACAAGACGTTTAAATGGAGCAACTAAACCATTTGTTAATTCGTTATAGAGCTTTCTTCTGCCTTTTTCGAACTTAGAAATCAACATCATCTTACGATTCATTTTTCGTGCAAACTTATCTCTTTGTGGAAAACTGTCATAATATCCGTTTTTCTTAAAATTTCGATGATCAGCTTGACATACAAATCGTAATCTTCCATAAACATCATCTCTAAATAATTTCTGAGTTGAAACTCCTAGGAACGTTTCTGGACTCTGATAATTATTTTCAGCATTCCATAATATTTGGTTACAAAAGTTATCTAAATGAGCATTCAACTCATCAGAGGTTTCAAACTCATCAGAAATATATCCCGAATAATTTGCTCTTTGAAATTCACAAAATCCTTGGAATAACTCAATCAAGTTATGATTTTGACTTAATGGTCCCG
>JAEOUK010000045.1 GCA_016839385.1 Promethearchaeota archaeon | reverse complement strand
ATTTTCTCGAAACGATTCCATCTTTTTACTATATAATGAGCATGAAATTGTTAGAGGTGTAGGATGGTTTTCTCCCAATCCATTTGATCTTGGAAAAGATGGAAAAGCTAAAAGTTTTGTGATTTTCGGGGTTGCTTTCGAAGCAGAATTCCAACGAAAAGGAGTAGGAACTGAAGGGTATATAAAATGGATGAATCATTGCTCTCAATATGGAGTAACTCATGCAGAAGGATTCACTCTTGAAAACAATGTTGGAGCTCAACGTCTTGTCAAATCTGTTGGTGGAAAACATACAAGAACGCATGTGCTAGTGTCAAAAGAACTCTAAAAAAATGAAATCTCAAGAATTCTTAATAATTTTTAGATTGAAATAGTTTTTTTTATAATTCTATATTTACCTAGAAATGTAGAAAAGAATCATTCCAAAATGAAATTGTTGGAAAAGTTTTTGGAAATATTACATTCGAAAAACAATTTAAGAATTTAATTGAAATTTTCCTTGAGAGTCAAGTGTGAATGATATCTCTTTGAAAGTGGTTAATGTGGAAAATAAAATAACTATGGTAGAAATGTTCAAAACTATTGTTGAGAAAATACCGTTACCCGTACTAGTGTTTAAGCTAAGTCATGGTCGAGATAATTTAGCTCAAATATTGTACTTTAATCCTACTTTCGATGAGTTTCAAAAACACTATACTCTTTTCCCAAAATACCTTCAAATTGGAGAATCCTTTGAGTTGTTTAAGATTCGACCTGGAAATAAAATGAGAAGAATGTCAATTGTGTTGAATGGATTTAATCAAGTCTTTCAAGAAGAAATTGGTGCTTCTCATTCGATGAATCTTAATCTTATCAAACAACCTATCAATGGAAATGAATTGGACGTAAATTCTCTTGAAGACATTGATAATCAAACTCCGTATCAACTTACATTAATCAAATTAGCTGATGAAGTACTTGGTATAATCTATGAAGATTTACTGGAAAAATCTGGGAACGGTTTTACTTTAAATATTGGAAATCTATTGAACCTTACAACCAATATTCAGGGTGCATTCATGCTAAAGGGTACTGTAATTACGTATGCGAATGTACAATTCATTGAGATGTTGGGTTTTGAAAAACCAAGCGATTTAATAGACCATGAGATTGAAGAATTTATCTCAAATGAAGACATTTCTGAGATTGAACAAAAACTTGAGGATTTAACTGAAAAAGAAACCGTTGAAACTACATTAAGATTCACAAAGAACGATGGTTCGATAATTTGGTTACGATTAAATATTGGTGAGTTTAATCTTGGCAAAGACCTTGTAAATTCGATTGTTTGTACAGCAGTTGATATTACAGAACAAAAGAAAACAGAGATTGCTTTATTCCAAACTCATCGTATGGCGTCCATCGGTGAACTAGCTTCAGGAGTAGCTCACGAAATTAATAATCCTTTATTTGGAATCATGAATTACGCAGGATTAGTAAAAGAAGCTATAGATGAAGGAGAGATTATAACAAAGGATTCAGACGAATATGAATTTATCACCGGAATTTTAGAAGAATCTGAAAGAATTTCAAAAATCGTGAACAACCTATCAGAATTTTCACGTAACTCAGACGATCGCGAATTTTTAGAAACGGATCTTCCAGAACTAGTGCAAAAAGTGGAGAATGTTTTAAGACATCAACTAAAACGAGCAAAAGCTAGTGTTGAAAAAATCATCCCAGATGACTTCCCAAAAAATATTCTATTACAAACACAGCGCATACGAACGGCACTGTTTAACATGGTACTTAATTCTGCTCAAGCTGTAGGTTCTGTAAAGGATCGTGAACACTGTATTAAAGTAACACTTGCTATTGAGGGAAAAAATGGTTCATCTTGTGCGTTGATTAAAATTTGGGATAATGGTATTGGAATCGAACATGATAAGATTGTAAAAGTATTTGATCCATTCTATACTTCGAACCGTTCCCAAAAAACGGGTTTAGGATTACACACTGTTTACCAAATCATCAAGGATCACCAAGGAGATATTCGAGTTTCGAGTAAATTTGGTGAATGGACAGAATTTACGATCCGACTTCCAGTCAAACTGCCAAAATAATAAATGTCTATATTTTTTACTAATAATTGGTTTATGCAAAAACCAAAAAGATTCAACCGTATTTTATATTTATTAACTCACTAAAGAGGTTCATATTGATAGGGAATAAAATTAATAGATGTGAATCTCTAATGAATCTATAAGATAATTGGAGAAAAAATACAAAAATGCCTTGCCTTTATTGTAACAACACTACCATTGCGTATAGTTGCGAGAAATGCGGTTCACAAATCTGCTCAAATCATATGATCACGACTGAGTACTATTCATGTAAGAAACATTTGACAAAATACACAACAGCTCAAGCTGAACAATCTGATTATCGTTGTACAATGATTCCAAAGAGCTCCTGCCCTGAATGCTCAAAGGAACTTACTATTGACAAATTACCTTCTGGGCAATATTTTTTAAATTGTCCTTCATGCAATTGGGATTCATTCAATAACACTCCGAAGATACATTATGTGACTAAAAAACTCGTTTTCGATGAAGGAATACGTGCCGGATTGGTTAAGAAAGCCGAAGAATGTGGATTAAAACTCAAAGCTAATCAAGGAGTCCAAATTTGTCCAAATTGCTTTATCCAATCTCTAAAAAGTGGAGGAGTCACTTCATTTGCAACAATTAAAAATATCTACAACGTGGATTCACGGACAATTGTACGAATTATCACAAAGATGAAAAAGGATAAACTGATTACAGGACAAATCGATACTAAAAATCAAGTTTTTATATATGTGCCTGATGACTCTCGAGCTTATATAAACGACGAAATCCAAGACAACGGTAAAGTCTCTATGGCCCAAATTTCAAACCGATTTAATGTTCCAGAAGAAAACGCATTAGAATTAATGTATGAAGTGCTTAAAGAGTTCGAAATTCATGGAACTTTCGATAAAAACAAGAAGAATTATTATAGTGTCACTTATCTAAATAATTACATAACTAAAACCGTAGAGGAAAAAGGAAGAGTATCAATTAAGGAATTAAGCGATACTCTGGGAACATCAGAGGATATTTTGAAATATTACGTGATTGAACTGTTTAAATCACAAAAACTTGATGCATATTTCGCAGATAGTGGAAAGCAAATTGTTTCCAAGACAAAACTGAAATCAGAAGTGGAATCTTATTGTAAAGAGCACGGTTTGTTTAAGCTTGCTGATGCAGCTAAACAATATATTGTTGCTGTTGAATTAATTCGCAAATCCTTGGTTGCATTAATCAAAGAAAAACGGGTTCGTGGACTTTTTACACAGAAAAAGGAATTCATAACTGAAGAAGAACTATCTAATCGGATCAAGAGTGTGACCCGTGTTTATCGAACAATGAAATTGCGTGAACTCGCCTTAAAATTAGGTATTACAGAATTACGAGTAGAAGAGACTCTTGCAAGTTTAATCTCCCGGGGTGCTATTTATGGATTCATTGATATGAACCGTAGGGAATTCGTAGCGGATAGACAACAACCGACTACTATGGGTCCTGTAACAATACCAGTGTTGGAAACAGAACCAGCTGCTGAAGGAACTCCTATAGCCTCCTCAACAACAAATGTTGAAGTATTGCGAGAATATGATTTTGTAGGCGGTCAATTGCATTTTAAAGTCGTCGTTAAGAACCACACAGAAATGGCAATTCATGATATTAAAGTAATCTTAGATGCACCTTCCTCTTACAGGAAACAAAGTGATATCCTAAAAGTTCCTGTGATTTCTCCAAAGAATTCTCGAGGAATTGACTTTTATTTGGAACCCGTTGAATGTGGTATTTCTACAATTGGTGGTACAGTAATTTATAAAGATGCTACTGCAAAACCACATACAATTCATATACGACCAAAAGAAGTTCAAATTAAATGCCCACTTGTTTCGAAAACACTGGATACTATCGAAGACTGCCAGATCGCTATTCAAAACCTTCCAAGTGATGCAAGAGCTTTCTTAATTGCTGATTTGGATCCGAAATTAGCGTATCGTGCAGCTTTTCGTGCAATTACTAATTTCGATACTCGAAACGTAACAAGTTTGGAACTTCCTGATTCAGATGATTATAAAGCAGAAGCTTGGTTCTCTTCCGAAGCAAAAGTTACGGGTGGGAGAATTATTACACGAATTGCTGTTTCTGGTAAAAATCAAAGTTTAGAAATTCGTGTTTGGTGTAATGATCCTGGTCAATTAACGGGATTCTTAGCAAAAATCATTGAACTATTATTCCTTGAAATCAATATCGTTAGGAAGGTTAAAGCTGAAGAACGGCAACGAACTTTAGACGTTATGTCTATTACTCAGAACTTGATTACTGCCAGTGACTTTTGTGCAGTGAGATATAAAGCAAAAGATATATTGTTGAAATTAGAAGATACTTATGCTCGGATGTCTCGAGTTGTGAATGATTCCAATCCAACGCTTGCGAAAATCCAATATTGGATAGATAAACTTAAGAAATACGATGAAGATGAAAAGATTCAGGAAAAAGAAGCAGAATCCTTAATGACCGACATTGAGGGTTTCCAGAATGTATTAGCCCGTAGTCTTGCTCCTGCATAATCTTGCGATGTAATTTTTTTATTTTCATTATTCTATTACTCTTTTTTTAATTTCACCATTAATAACTCGATAAAATCTAGTTTTTTTACTACCATGTATTTGAGTACTCATGATAAAACGAGCACTAATATCAGTATATAATAAAACTGGTATTGTGGAATTTGCAAAAGCATTACAAAATGAATTTGGTATTGAAATCCTCTCAACGGGTGGTACTGCACGCACATTATCAGAAAATGGAGTCGATATCATCCAAGTATCAGATTATACCAATTCTCCCGAGGTATTTAATGGAAGAGTAAAAACTTTGCATCCACGTATCGAAGGAGGTATTTTGATGCGTAGGAATTATGATTCCGATATTGCTGAAGCGAATGACAATAATATTTTACCTATCGATATGGTTGTTTGCAATCTTTATCCTTTTACTGACGTAATTTCTAAATCAGGAGTTGAGTTGGATGAAGCTCTTGAAATGATCGATATTGGTGGACCAACTATGATACGAGCAGCCGCAAAAACATTTCCATTCGTGACCGTTGTTTCTGATCCTTCTCAATTTGATATGATTCTTGAAGAATTACGGAATAATAATGGAGGGACGAGATTGGCTACAAGGGAAAAGTTGGCTTTAGCTGTGTTTCAGAAGATGGCATTATATGATGCAGCAATTGCAACCTACTTGATCTCCCGCTCTGGATCAAAGGAACTGCCTGAAATGATCTTTAAAAGTTACACTCGTGAAAATCTATGTCGTTATGGAGAAAATTGGGAGCAAAGAGCAGCATATTACAAAGATACCCAAGCTACAACAGGATTATTCAACTTTAAACAACTAAATGGAAAAGCTATATCATTCAATAATTATTTGGATATAGATTCTTGTGTTCAAATGCTCTTGGATTTTGGAAAAGAACATTATGTAACAGCAATACTTAAGCACACAACCCCTAATGGGATAGCAATTGACAATAAATCTCAGTTAGAATCATGCAAACGAGCCTTTAGCACTGATCCACTTAGCGCTTTTGGAGGTGTGTGGGGTTTTAACAAAAAATTGGAAAAAGAAGTTGCTAATTATCTTATCAATGAGAAAAATGTATTCATTGAAGTAATGATTGCCCCCGAATACAGTGAAGAAGCTTTAGAAATTCTGAAAACAAAAGAAAATTTACGTGTTTTGGAATTTCCTGGTTTTATGGATAAAAGATCTGATTTCTATGCACTACCTGAAGTACGTTCCGCATTGGGTGGCATTTTAGTACAAGATTATGACTCTGGTCCTGTTATTAAAGAATGGGATGTCAAAACAAAAAGAGGAGTAACAGAAAAAGAAAAAGAAGCCTTAATTTTCGCATATAAAGTCTCAAAATGGGCAAAAAGCAATTCTGCGGCATTTGTAAAAGAATATAATACTGGTATTTATACAATTGGAGTTGGAGCAGGGCAACAAAGTCGTGTTCATGTGGTGAAACTTGCAGTTCAAAAAGCCCAAGAATTTGGACATGATTTAACTGGAAGTATTATGGGCACAGATTCATTCTTTCCTTTTCCGGATGGATTAGAAGTTGCTGCTGAAGCAGGCGCAAAAGCTATCCTAAATCCAGGCGGATCGATGCGAGATGATTTGGTAATAGAAAAAGCGAATGAACTGGGAATTTCCTTAGTATTTTGTGGGAAACGAGTATTCCGCCACTGAACATTCCCCATTTTTTTCCCAAAAAACTGTATAAAATCTATTAAAAATGCTTATTTCCTCTTTTACTGATATGGCGCAGAAGGTTAAGTTTGGTATCAT
>JAEOUK010000248.1 GCA_016839385.1 Promethearchaeota archaeon | reverse complement strand
CAAAAGTAGAAGACACTCTTGCTAAGCATCCTGCAATCGGAATGGTCGCATTAGTGGGTATCCCAAATCCAGATAGACCTGGATCTGAAATAGTGAAAGCATTTGTACAAATGGATCCAGACTTTGAATTTGATGGGAATAAAGAAACTTTAAAGGAGGATATTATATCTTTTGCAAAAGAGAATTGTGCCCCTTATGAGGTCCCAAAACTAGTAGAAATTTCAGAAGAGCTTCCACTAACGGTAATTGGTAAGGTAGATAAAAAAGTTCTTAGAAAATGATCTTTTTTTAATATTATTTAACTCAACTTTTTTCTTTTTAATATAACTATATAGCTTTTAGTACGACGGATATTGTTTTCCAAGAAAACTATATAAGGATTTAGGTCCAATTATTGAATATCATTTTTATTGAAATAATGAGGGAAGATATTATGGAAGAGAAATTAAAAGAATCAATTAAAGCAGGAATTATTGGTGCTATAATCGGCTTTTTAATGAGTTTTATGATAAATTTGTTCTTAGTACCATTCCCTGATTCAGCAATATCAAATGCACTGAATAATGGAATTAGTGGTATTATAAGTGGGTTCATGGGTGGTTTCATGGGATTATTAATGTATTTTTTCATGACGAAAAAAAAAGCATAGAATGACCTAACTTAGAATGAAGGTAAATTTATAAACCCAAAATGAAACTTAAAACTTTAAATCCAAATGATTCAATACTATTTATTAACACTTTTTTTTGAAAAAAAAAATATTACGAAATCGATGTTAAAAATGTCGTATAAAGATAAAATATGGAAAAAATCTTGGGATGCTCATGTCAAAGACTTAGACCCTAAGGAATTTGAAATGACTTATCCCAAAGCTATTCGCCAAACCATGGAAGATTTTCCCGATAAAATGGCATTTGATTATTTGGGGGTAAAATTTACCTACAAAGGATTGGATGAGGCTTCAAATCAATTTGCCAATATGCTAATTGAAAATGGCTTTAAAACGGGAGATGTGGTGGGTATTAATTTGCCAAATACGCCCGAATACTTGATAGGAGTAATTGGTACGTTAAAAGCGGGCTGTGTTGTTTCTGGAGTTTCACCTCTGCTTTCAGATGTTCAAATGCAATATCAATTGAATGATTTAGGAACAGGAGGGAATAAAGTTGCGTTATTGACTTTAGACGCTATCTTTGCTGGGAGGTTGGTAAAAATCGCTTCAAAAATACCGCAGTTAAAATTAGCGATAACTACGAGCGTTGGAGGTTACCTTCCGAAAATAAAGCAGGTACTGGGAAAATTATTGAAGAGAATCCCTAAAGGAAAAGTCACACCTCTAGAAGGAGTTACTGTATTGGATTTTCATAAAGATATTCTTCCTACCTATTCAAAAGAATTACCTAAAGAAAGTGCAAAGCCAGATGATTTAGCCTTCATTCAGTATACTGGAGGGACTACGGGTCCACCTAAAGGTGCAATGTTAACCCATAAAAACATAGTATCTGATATAGTCATTTTTCAAAAATGGCTAAATTGGGAAGCAGGTAAGGGAGTTGCTCTTTCAGGATTTCCTTTCTTCCACATTGCAGGAACATTTACGACCTTAAATGTAATATATTTAGGCTGGAGCCAAATATTGATTCCTAATCCGCGTGATTCAGATCATATCATAAAAGAAATGGCAAAATACAGTCCGTCTGTCTTAGCAAATGTACCTTCGTTATATCAAATTTTAATGAAAAATCCAAAATTTAAAGACTTAGATCATTCAAAATTAGATTTTTGTGTTTCAGCTGCTGCGCCCTTTCCGAAAGAGTCTCAAAAAGAATTTGAAGACATAATCGGTAAAGGTAAACTAATAGAAGCATATGGAATGACTGAGACCTCTCCACTTACCGCAAGTAATCCTTCTATTGGAGTTAAAAAACTTGGAAGTATAGGACTTCCTCTGAATAACGAGGAACTAAAGCTTGTCGATCCAAATACAGGAAAGGAAGTACCCTTAGGAGAACCAGGTGAAATATGCGTAAAAGGTCCACAAGTAATGAAAGGCTATTTCAATAAACCAGAAGAAACTGAGAAAGCAATTGATAAAGATGGATTTATGCACACAGGAGATGTTGGGGTAATGGACGAAGATGGTTACATGAAAATCGTAGATAGAACTAAAGATATGATAATTGTTGGAGGCTTTAAAGTCTTTTCAGCAAAATTGGAAGACACATTAACTCAACATCCCGCTATTGGAATGGTTGCCATTATAGGAGTCGATAACCCTGAAAGACCAGGATCAGAAATCGTAAAAGCGTATATTCAATTAGATCCTGATTATGTTTATGATGGAAACGAAGAAGCTTTAAAGAGCGCAATCACTGCGTTTGCTAAGGATAACTGCTCACCATACGAAGTTCCTAAGCTTATAGAAATAACTGAAGAATTACCACTTACTACTGTGGGTAAAGTTGATAAAAAAGCCCTAAGAAAGTAATTTGGGCGATTTCCAAAGCGTAACTACAAAATCTTTTTTATTTTTTCTCTCTTTTATTAATATTTTTAAAAAGATTAAAGTACAATTTCACAATATCAACATTTTTCTTCAATTTCATTTTTAACGATATTAACGATAAGCGGAAGTACATCACCAATTTTGTCGTGGATTACAACCTCAGCTTTACTGTCCATATCTGTTCTTTGAATATTGATTATTGCTAGTTTAGCTCCTAAAGAAAGTGCTTTTCTAGGGTAAAACGCTACAGGATACACTAACAGAGAGCTTCCAAGAACAATTAATAGATCGCAAGCTTTAATCATTTTATCTGCTTTGTCCAAAGTTTCTGATCGTAATGGCTCTCCAAAAAAAATAGCATTTGGTTTCAATAAGCCATTACAGACTTTACACGAAGGCACACTTTTACCGTTCATTACTTGATCTATCATGATGGTTATAGGATATACTTTATCACATCCCATACAAATTGCTTCATAGGCAGTTCCATGCAGCTCTATTACATTTTTGCTATGTGCCTTTTGATGCAGTCCATCGATATTTTGAGTTAAAATACCAGTTAACTTGCCAAGCTTTTGTAGTTTAGTTAAAGTTTTATGCCCTTTATTAGGTTTAGCCTTGAATATATTGATTCCCATCTCTAGCATAAAATCAAGATTCTTTTTTGTATCAGACACATAAGAATGAATGCTGGCGAACTCATCTGGATTCACTTTTTCCCACAAACCAGTACCTGGACTTCGAAAGTCCGCGATTCCACTTTCAGTGCCCATCCCTGCTCCTGTTAATGCTACTATATTATTTGCATCAAGAATTAGCTGAGCGAACTTTTTTATTTTTGTATTCAAGCCGTTCATATTATTATATTCCACTATTATTTTATGAAATAAGGTTGAAGAGGGGAATCCTCTTCCCCTCAGAAGCCACTAATATTTTGTTATACATATTATATAATTGCAAAAGAAATAATGTTTAATATGAATAATTTTATAATTTAAATATTAATTATCTAATTATATTTTGACTTGATCTTTAAATTCAAATAATTGAAGCAATATGTCGTCAAATAATCCAAGATTGGATTCTCGGAGACCAGATCATCCGGAACCGGACTTTCGGAGCAGGGGTTATGCGAAATCTTATATTTACAAGATTTGTGTTGTCGGAAACGGTGGCGTGGGTAAAACTTCCATGGTACTTAGATATTGTGAAAATTCTTTTAAAGAGAGCTATTTGATGACAATAGGATCAAATTTCAGCACGAAAACCGTAGAATTGGCTGATCACCCACAGTTGCAAGTTAAACTACAGTTATGGGATCTCGCGGGACAGAAGCATTTTTCATTTGTTAGACCACCATTTTATCGAGGAGCTACAGGTATTATTTATGTGTTTGACCTTACTCGGCGTTCTTCCTTTGCTGATTTGCTTGAATGGAGGGATGAAGTCGAAAAAGTAATAGGTCAAAAACCAAGCCTATTAATTGGAAACAAGCTTGAT
>JAEOUK010000247.1 GCA_016839385.1 Promethearchaeota archaeon | reverse complement strand
TACGATATTGATTACATTTTTCTGGATACTAGTCCTGGAATCCGATATTGGTCAATAAACGCGATATTAGTGTCAGAGATTATGTTTCTTATGATGAAAGTTAATGAAATGGATATTGTTGGCACAAAGAAAATGATAAAAGATATTTACGAATCATTAACCGAATTCGGCTCCAAATATTATATTATTCTGAATAAGGTATCTGGAGCCTCTCCTTTAAAGAAATTTCAAGAAAAATCAGATCAAGAAGCGCTTTTTGAGTTTGATATCGAAACTAACATTGATACAAAAATAATACAATCCATTCCTTGTTTTTGTGACATCCAGTTTGAAAAATCTGAGTTTCTTTACGCTATTAAAAATCCAAATCACCTTTTTTCAAATAATATTTTATGCCTCGCAAACAAAATTTGCGAATTTGATCAATTTCAATGTGAAAAACCATGAATTCCATAGAAGTTTTTCCAGGTTCTAAAAGATTGGTTAAGGGTATGGTTCCACCTTCTTCGTTGCTCTTAATTGGCCCTTCAGGTGTTGGAAAAACCATTTTTTGCAAGCAATTCATTTACAATGGTTTGATCGCCGGGGAAACATGTGTTTATGTAACCGCAAGTGAATCGCCAGAAGAACTTGAGAATTCAATGCATAAGTTTGGTTTTGACCCTGAACAGTATAAAAGAAATGAAATGTTTAGGGTTATTGATTGCTGTTCATGGAGATTAGGTCAACAGTCTTCGAGCTCTTATGCAGTTAGCAATCAATTTGACGTGTTAACTGATGTTTCAATAAATATTAAGAAAGCAACGCATAATTTGAGGAATACTCGTTTTGTGTTTGATTCTATTTCAGAGATTGCTCCGATGTGTAATCAGGATGCTGTTTTAACTTTTTTACAGACATTAACTGCTAAAATTCGATTACAATGTGGTAGATCAATTTTTACTGTGGCTTCTGGTGCTCATTCTTCTAATTTTATGAATTTGTTGCGTACGATGTTTGATGGAATTCTAGAGATGAAAATTGATGAATCTGGAAAGGAAATTTTGAGGCTTCTTAGACTCTTTTCACTTAAGGGGGCAATACATAAGACGTTTTGGACTCCTTTTGAGATTACAAGTAAAGGTATCTTATTAAAGGGTGAAACTGAAACCAGATGTACATTATGTTCTAAGGTAATCGACTGGGAACCTATAGTTAAAACGATAGATGGAAAAAAATATACTTTTGATACTCTGGAATGTTTGAATACGTACAAAAAATTCAAAAGTGTTTATAGTAATGATTTTGAATAAGTCAAGAATTATCGATTAATCTATAGGAGTGAAAATATTTGAATACGGTTAAAACAGGAATTCCAGGTTTGGATGAGCTAATAAGTGGCGGTTTCCCTGAAGGAAGGGTTATTTTACTTGTTGGCAGTCCAGGAAGTGGGAAGACTATTCTTGCTTCTCAATTCTTATATAATGGACTTCGTAAATTTGGGGAAAACGCAGTTTTTGTTAGTTTAGATGAAAGCAAAAACCATTTCTGTGCTGAAATGCAGAATTTTGGATGGGATTTCAAGAAGGCAGAAGAAGAAGATAAATTTGTTTTCATAGATGCAACCAGACTTACAAGATCCGCATTATTAAGAGCTAAATTTGGGGAAGAAAAAAATAGCTTACGAGATAAACAATTGCCAATTGATAGATTAGTTGAACGTTTAGAGTCTGAACTTCAGAGAATCGATGCAAAAAGGGTTGTAGTGGATACTCTTGCTACACTTTTTCAGCGTTTTCCTGATCCCCTTGAACGAAGAATTTCTATTGTAGAATTGTTCGAATCTTTGTCGGAATTAGGGATAACCGCTCTTGTGACTTCAGAGTTAGGTCGTTTGAGTCTCAATCGAAAAGTTTCAGTTGAAGAGTATTTGGCGCATGGAGTCATTTTAACACAAACCCTGTTTTCTAATGGAGTGACCTCAAGGGCTTTGCAAGTTGAGAAAATGAGAGGCGTCAAGATTAACCCGAATAAGGTACCCTATACAATAGATAGAAACGGCATCGAGGTATTCCCGGACGTGACATTGTTTGGAAATAATTAAATGAAAAAAGCACAATTTGTAATATTGTTAATTATAATGGTACTCGCTTCTAATCTGTGTAGAATTTTCAAGTGGCTGAACATCTGCGAAAGTTCTCATGCACTTATAAATAGCTAAGAGAGGATCCAAATCTTCTACATGATAGGAGATAAAACAAAACTGCGGAAACATTATAAAGATAATGGTTCAAGATATTTTATGGGGATTGTCTTATGATTGTTACGAGTTGTAAGCCTTACGGAATTGTTAAAGGAATGCTTAAAAAATGGAAAAAAACTGGTGTTATTGCTTGTAATTCGTGTGCTCGAGCTTGTGAGACTGGTGGTAAAGAAAAGATGGAGGAATTAGCTGAAAGATTAAAAGCTGATGGATATAATGTTGTTGATACTGCTTTAATTCCGATGGCGTGTAACCTTGATTTAGCTAAGAAACCTGATCTAACATCAGATGTTTTGGTAGTTTTGGCTTGTGATTCTGGAGTTTTTACATTTGCAACTATCTATCCATCAAAAAAAGTTGTAGCTGCAAACAATACGCTGGGAGTAGGAGCTCGAGATGGACAAGGTAACATATATTTGATGAGAAAATTTGAAGACTAGAATAATCTAATGAGGCGATTTTTTCCATTTTTCACAGAAATCTAGGCGGTTACTAATAGTTCTTTTTCTGTTAATTTGTTTGCTTCTAAAATCCAGTTTGAAATTCGTTCTATTGCTATTCCAGTTTTTTCTGACAAATGTTTTGGAGAAGTTTTTGCTAAATCAGAAACAGTAAATATTCCTATGTGGTTGAACTCTTTGGATATTTTTGGTCCTATTCCTTTTATTGCTGTTAATTCTAGAATTTTATTTGATACTTGAATTGAATTTACTGGATTTATTTTGAACTCATTAAATGGATCTGATGGTTCAATCACAGTTTCTAGAAAAGGATTTTCATTATAATGTAGAATTAATTTTGTGGTAATAACAATTTTTTTCCATCTTTTCTGATCTATGTAATATCTAAAGTT
>JAEOUK010000246.1 GCA_016839385.1 Promethearchaeota archaeon | reverse complement strand
TCCATTGATATGATGCTTGCTATCATTCTTAGTACTAGTATCTGGCTTGTTGGGGCATCGGAATTTGGAGCACCTATTTCTACAACGCATTCTGTCGTAGGCGCTGTAATCGGTATCGCATTTGTATGGTCATTTATTCCGGGAAACGATTTTTTATACTCACTAAATTGGATGAAACTAGGAAAAGTAGCTCTTGGGTGGATTATCTCCCCAATTTTAGGCTTTCTAACAGCTGCTTTTTTTCAATTTATTTTGCAAAATATAATACGCAAAAAATATCAACGAGATGGAAAAGTTGGATTTGATGAAATTGAAAGAAATGAGAGATTTCTACAGTACTTTTTACTTCTTTTCATTTCAGTAACCGAATTAAGCAGAGGTGGTAACGATTCCGCTAACGCTACAGGTATTTATTTCAATTTAATTGAAAATGGAGAAATCTCGGGACCATTATCCCTTTTGTTATTGGGTTTAACCGGGCTTATGATTGGAATCGGAATTGTGCTAATTGGACGGAATGTCATCAAAAATGTCGGTAGTTCCTTGATTGAAATGCGACCAAGTGATGCAATCGCTATAGAATTTGCAAATGGGGTAGTAATTCTAAGCTGTACATTGATAGGACTTCCTATTTCTGCTTCCCATGTGTTAATATTTGCTATAATTGGAAGTGGAGTCGTGAAAAATGAAAAACCAAACTGGAAATCGTTGAAAAAAATGGCAATGGCTTGGATCATAACATTCCCGTTTACAGCAGCTCTCTCAGCTTTCTTCTATTTGATATTTTTATTTATATTTTAGAAATACTTAACCAGAGAAATTTGACTTTTTCTTCTCAACCAAAAACATTATACAGAATATATTGATAGAAGGTCATGAGAGTCTTCAGTAAAAAACTGTGAAATGAAAAATGAGCTTAAAATTATGGTTTCGAGATCGTAATTCTGCGAATATTTTTGAAGGTGCTGCTACTCATCTTCGAAAAGTATTAGAGACATTAGTGGAATATGAACGTGGATTTAACATTTACGTTAAAGAAAAGAATCCTAAGCTTGCTTTAGAGATCTTCCGAAGGGTAGATGATTTAGAACGTGAAGCGGATGGAATTCGAAGAGATTTGTTGATACAAATCTCCAAATCTGAATTAAGTTCGCAAATACGAGAGGATTTAACGCATTTAGTAAAACGGATCGATAAAATTGCGAATATGGCTAACGGTGCATCTCGAAGGATGGTTGGAATCCCTCCAAGGGATGTTATGTCTTTAGGTGATAGTATTTTTGATAAAATGTTGGAATCAATTGATCACGCAATTCAAGCAACGAAAGTACTAACAGTGATTTGGAAACGATTCCGAGATGCAGATATCGAAGAGATCTTGTCGTTATGTGAAAAAATCCAAGTTTTAGAGCATAAAAGTGATATAATTCAGTCAGAAATATATAAGGAATTAAATAATATGGAAAACCCACCATTCAACCAGTTTGTTGCAATACAAATATCCAATTTGGTTGATATGATTGAATCAATTTCAGATAAAGTGGAAGATGTCGGAGATTATATTGAAGTTTTAAAAACTGCAAAACGATAGGTGGCTAATTTCTTGACATATAAAGTAAAAAGAGGAATAATTTTAGGATGTATTTTTATCGCGGCAGTTGCGTTAGGTATAGTTTTTGCATGGATAAACGTGTACATCACTAATGTTGTGGGGTAAAAAGAATGGGTTTTTCCAAATTTCGGAAACTTATAGAAACAGTTATCTTTAGGAAAAGAGAACCAAAAGTGCGGAAATCTCAGAAAAGTTATCTAAAGAATAAAATCACTGCTTCTACTGTGTTGGTTTGGATTCTCCTTGGTTTTGTAAGTGGTGGGATTTTAGGCAGATTAATTTTTGCAGAGAATTCCGATGATCATATCCTGTTCACAGTTGTTTATTCTAGCGAAAAATCATCTTGGATGTCAGAAGCTTCGATCTTATTTGCAGATTACTGGGAAGAGAAAATGGCGCTGAATTCAAGTCTAAAACCCATTTCAATAGACATGCAACCATATGGTTCGGGAGATATGTTAATTGCTTTGTTAAATGGCGAAATTACTCCAACAATTTGGTCCCCTGCATCTAATATTTGGGTACCAATATTAAATGCAAAATGGAGTCAACTATCCGAATCGGGGAATTTAATAGCTCCTAATTTTACACAAATTATATATTCTCCAGTAGTTATTGCAACATGGGATGATTTTTTAGAGACTTCCGGTCAAAATTTCACCAGCTTTCATGAATTGCATGATCTAATTGTAGATAATCCAGGTTTAGTAAAATTAGCACATACAGACCCTAGATCTTCAAATTCAGGATTTATGGCGACGGTTATGATGGTATCAGCCTATTTAAGCGAAATACCTTCAAATATAACAATTACGATGGAGGATTTGGGAAATTCCGATATTCAGCAATGGATGCGGGAAATTGAAAGTGCTGCAATTCTTTACGGAAAATCTACAGGATTTTTAGGAAGATACATGAGAGATGAGGGACCAGATAATTTACAAGTCACAATTTTGTACGAAAATGTTGTTCAAGACTATACATTAGAAGCAGAATCTAAATTCGGACAAAAGATGGTTGCTGTGTATCCAGATGAAGGAGTGTTATTCAGTGACCATCCATTTTGTATTTTAGATGCTGATTGGGTGTCAGAAGAACAAAGGATGGTAGCGAATGAATTTCTTAGTTTTCTTAGTCAAAAAGAATTAGTTATTAAAGCAATTAGTACAGGGTTTCGACCGTATGATCCTAAACTATTGGATGATCTTGATGTCCAAACAGTCTACAATGCCTCATTTAATGCAGAGCACGGAGTTACAAATGATCCTAGTGATTTTATTGAACTGAATTTGACAACGGGTGGAAATGTTATCTCACGAATACCAGATTTATGGTTGTTAACGAGGAACACGGTGTAAAGGAGGAGTATTTATGGCAGTGACACAAGAAAAAATGAGAAAAAAAATCAAAAAATCGCTATTATTAAAGATGGAGGAGCATTTCTCCAAAAAAGGTTATAAAATTGCTTTAGATGTAATTGTTCTTGGATTTTTCATAATGATTATCACAGCTCCAATCATTAACATCATATCGAATGTGATAGATAATGTAGGGGAAATTCGTGAACGATTATTTTATGATGAATTACTCGGTAATTCTCAGTGGATAATGATATTACGCTCTCTTTGGCAGTCCTTCTCTGTCGCTTTTATTGCTGTATTCATAGATATCTTGATTGCATTTCCAATTGCATTAATCCTAACCCGAGGAGATTTCTTCGGTCGAAGAATTATAGATTTTTTAGTAGATTTACCAATGGCTGTCCCAACAAGTGCATTAGGATTTTCGGTTTTGTTATTCTGGAGGATATTTGGTATCACACCAGGAAAAATATTGATAATTTTTGTCCATGTGGCGTTTACATATCCCTATATTGTTAGAAATTTAAAAATAGCACTTGAAAAGGTGGATCCGTTGTTGGAAAAAGCTGCTTCTACACTAAAAGCATCCAAATGGACGGTATTTAGAACAATTACATTTCCCCTGATTAGAGAGGGATTAATTGCAGGAGGTATTCTTGCTTTTACTAGAAGTTTAGGGGAAACGGGGGCAACTTTGATATGTTCGGGATTAATTGAAACTGCTCCTATCGTAGTTGTATCTCTTCGAAAACAATTACAACTACCCACTGCATCTTTCCTTTCTTTATTACTAATTGCGATTTCTCTGACCCTATTAGTAATTGTAAAATTAATTGCACGGAGAAAAACGGAAACGAAGAAATTTTGGCAAATTCATTTTAATTTGGAAAAATTCATTTCCAAACCAGTGTTTGGATATTCCCTCAAAATTTTTTCCTTTGTCGCAATGGTATTATTAATACTGGTTCCTTCATTTTACATCTTTGGACAAATTGGTAATGATTTATCTACAGAGTTGTTAGGTGCTGACAATAAATGGGCATATTTATGGATCTCTTTGGTAACCTCTTTCAAAGTCGGATTTTTTGTCGTTTTAATCGATGTTGTAGTTGCAATACCATTCGCATTAATATTAGTAAGACGAAAATGGGGGAAGATTAACGGGATTTTGGATACGATATTAGATATTCCACTTACAATTCCAAGTGCTGCATTAGGCTTTGCTGTATTTTTGTTTTGGGGACCAGCAGGATTGCATATTGCTGATCCAGGAATTGGAATGATAATTTTTGTCCACCTCACGTTTACGTTTCCATTTGTAGTGAGACCCATTGCTGCACAATTGAGGAATGTAAATAAGGGTCATGAGGAAGCAAGTGCTACGCTTGGTGCCTCTCAAATCACTACGTTTCGTAGAATAACATTTCCTGCAATAAAAAATGGAATAATTGCAGGGATGATTGCTGCATTCACTCGAAGTCTTGGTGAGACAGGTGCAACTCTGATTGTGATGGGAGCTGCTCGAACTGTTCCTGTGCAAATTGTTGATTGGGTTGAACAAACTGCATTTTCCTCAGCAGCTTTCGCGAGTGTAATGGTTATCATAGTCAGTGCTTTATTACTTTCACTTACACGATTCTTCGAACCAGCAAGGAGAGATTATCTATAGGAGTAGAACCAAAATGCCAGATATTGAATTAAAACAAATTAGAAAAGAATTTGATAATGGTAAAGTCGTTGCCTTAGATAACATTGATCTCAAAATTAACGAAGGAGATTTTGCGTTTCTTTTAGGACCATCTGGTTGTGGAAAAACCACAATGTTGAGAACAATCTCTGGTCTAATACAACCTACAAGTGGGAGTGTTTTAATAGATGGAATCGACGTTACGGAGAAACCTCCACAAGAGAGAGGAATTGCGTTCGTATTCCAAGATTTCAATATTTTTCCTTTGACTGTATTTGAAAATGCTACATATGCATTGAAAGTTCAGGGGTATACTCAAGAGTTTATTATTCAAGAAGGAGAAAGAGTTCTGGAAATTGTTGGATTAGCTGATCGTGCTGACGAATTCCCTATAGGATGGGGAAATGGAGATTTGCAGAGATTAGGATTAGCACGAGCAATATGCAGCGGTGCAAAAATTCTTATAATGGATGAACCGCTAGGTTCCCTCGATCCTAAAATTTCTTCAGAATTTCGCTGGGAGTTACGAAATATAATTAAAGATCAAGGTCTTACAGCAATTCAAGTAACCCATAATCAAGAAGAAGCCATGGCTATTGGTGATTATATAATAATTATGCGGGACGGAAATATCTTGCAACAAGACACCGCAAAAATTTTGTACCGTTACCCCAATTCGTTATTTGTTGGAAATTTTCTTGGTGGCATTAATATTCTTGAAGGATATATTCGTAAGGTCAATTTAGACGATTATTATGACGTAAAAATACGTTTGGGGGGACCCACATTTTCAATACATTCACCACATCAGAAATTTTTACTAGATGAGAATGTAATTGTATCATTAAGATATGAAGATGTATATCTGTTTACTCTGGATTACGATTACGAGAATTCTCGAGCGGATTGGACCGGTATTATTTTAAGTAATGGATTTGTTTTAGATAAATTCTTAACTGGTAAAGAAAAGCGGTATGTGGTGGAATTAGATAATGGGGATACTTTATCTGTAGCAAAACCCGAGGTATTCCAATATGATTTTGGAATTACCCAAGATATCAAAATTGGTGTATTCAATGAGGATCTTCGTTTATTTAGATATCCAGAAAATCTTTCAAAGGAGATGGATTTGCAATGACCGAAATCCGAATTGAAAACCTTAGTTTTCGGCGTAATGGGGTGCAAATACTCGATAACATCAATCTATCAATTAATGATGGGGAATATGTAACTCTTGTTGGGCCCACAGGTGCAGGAAAAACAAGTTTAATTGGATTAATTACTGGATTGTATAAGCCTACATCAGGTAAAATCTATTTTGATGGGGAAGATATAACTGATAAATCTCCCGAGGAAAGACAATGTGGAGTTATGTTCGAATCCTATGCCTTATTTCCACATTTGAATGTTATAGATAATATAAGTTATGCACGCCATATGAAAGAGTCCAATCACCAGGATACATATCACATTAGTCGTGAAGTTATTGATTTGGTACGACTTACAGATCGAGATTCTGCTTTACCTCATGAATGCTCAGGTGGTATGCAACAACGTGTTGCGTTAGCTCGGGCGATAATGGCCTTAGAAAAAAGTGGAATTTTGATTTTGGACGAGCCATTTAAAGCCTTGGATGCTGGATTGCGTATGAATCTGAGAAGAGAAGTCAAGAAAATTGCAGAAAGTCCTCTTTTAAACATGACGACCATCCATGTGACAAATGACATGCAAGAAGCTATGATGGGAGAGCGAATAATTGTTCTGGATCAAGGTAAAGTTCGACAAATTGGAACCCCAGATGAAATTATGTATAATCCCAAGGATTTGTTTGTAGCGAATTTCTTTAGCACTGAAATCAATCACTTCTCTGGTAAAATTATCTCCAAAGAACTTACCGAAGGAGATCGTTTCTCAGATAAAATTCTTTCAAAAATAGTTATTTCCACTGAAGAGAATTACATATTTTACGCGAAAACAGATAAAAATTTTGAAATAGGAGATGAAGTCACTTTCATCATCCGATCTCAATATTTTAAAGCACGTCATAAGAAAAGAGAAACAAAAACAAACAATGTTTATGGAAAAATTAAACGTGCGAAATTTATGGGACCTTGGTTGCGAATTGAATTAGAAGCACCATTTAAACCTAAAAATTGGACTAAAGACACTCCTCGAAAGATTAAAAACTTACCAAAAAAAACGATAAAGATTGAAGTTCCTACAACACGAACTGCGATACACAATTTTGTAGTGGGTGAAAAAATTACAGTATACTATCCGAGCGAGTACGTTATTGTTTTTCCCCGAATCTCCAAAGAAGAATTGGATCTTGCACTTCGTGTGAACTAATTTTTTTCAATAAATTCATTTTTTGTTATTCCTTGCTTATACTTAGTTTTTTATAATTATTTATCCTATGAAGATATTAGGAACAATGGGAAACCTAGAATTGAATGTCGAACACTTTCAGAAACGGCAATTTACATATTTGCTGATTTTAGGTATTATAACTTGTATCACTTCAAGTGTCGCAGTGTATAAATTCTCATTAATTGTTTATTGGATTCAAATTGATTATCCGTATATCAATCCAGTTCATCCAAACATTACATTTTGGTACCTGATTGTAAATCTTATTCAGCGAGTGCCAATTCTACTCACTTGGGGATTTCTGTTTGGAAACATCGTTCGAATTTATAATCTCAGTGGAGATAAATCAACAAAGATTCATGTATATTTCTCTGGAATCATAACCGGAATACTGTTAATTTCCGTTATTTATTTCTGGCTTAACCTCTTTTCAATTATTCAAGTTCATTATTATTCGCTTCTAGGATCTTTAGAATCAGATTTTTTCTTATTAACAATAGCTAATATATTAGAACTATTGTTATGGGTTCGTTTACGTTCATCCATTGAAATCAGTCCATTTGTTAAAAAAGAGCAGAAAAGAAAAATAATAGCAGGTATGAAAATCCTAATTCTTGCAATTTCCACATCTCTGCTACTAAGATTTATATTTATAGGGGAAGAAGCGAAAATTTTTGGAAACCCGTATAATAATTTTGGAATGTTTTACTCAATCATTTTTGGAGCATGCGCGGTTTTTGAAGTTTTTAAGGCAATATTTTACGTTATTGGAGGAATTTTGATAGGGATTCCCAATAAGAGACGAAATAAGAGAAAAAATTTCAATGTGAACATTAAAAAGTAATTTAATTGTTTCCATAATTTAATTATCCGCACATATACAGAATTTCTTTTTTTCACTTTTCCCAAAATTCACGTGCTTATAGATTTAAATTGATCGCTGACCAATCCAATTACATCAATATTAGGATGTCTTTTTAAAATGAAAAGTTATGAAGTTAGATGTATCAATGAAGATATTTTAAAAATGTTGGAACTTAAGAAGAGATACGACATTTTGAACGCGCAATTCATGGGAATTTTGGACGACAAGCAGAAAGACTTCTTTTTTAAAGTTCAGAAGTTCTGCCGAAAGTATGATAAGAATGTTGATCACCGAACTGCCGACGTTTACGATTGGATTCCAGATTTTGGAGAAAAAGGCTATATCACCCGATCACGTGCATTCCCAGAATTTGATCTTGGATGGAACGGTCCTGATGGGTATACAGGATTAACTGCAGATTTGATCCGAGCGATTGCAGTCGATCAATTCAATCCACAGTTCAATATGGGTGCAGGTGCGACTGTCTTGGCAATTAATCCTTTGGCAGAACACCACGAGAACCAACCTCATCGCTTACAAGCTTTAGAGGAAATGGTATCCGGAAAGGCTGTAGGATGCATCCTCATTACTGAACCTGAAGTTGGGAGCGATGCAGTCCGCCCATTAACACGTGCCGACCCGCAAGAAGACGGATCCTACCTAATCACTGGAGAGAAAATATATACTACCAATGGTCCAAAATCAAAATATGCAGTATTTTACGCTGCACAAGAGCCAGGTAATTCCGCCACAGTGATGCAAGGCCTCTTCGAGTTACCTACTGAAGGGATGAAGATAGAACGAATAGGAATCCCATGGGTACCAAAGCTTTTCCTCGGAAAAGAAACTATGACAAATGCTCGATGTCCAAAAGAGAATGTTTTAGGCCCTGTTGGCTCTGGAAAAGCCCACATGTTCGAAGGGCTTAATTTAGAACGTATGGGTATAGCAATTCTTGACGTTGCAGAAATTTGGACCGCTCTTACACACGCTTTAATATATGTCAATCTCCGGAAACAAATGGGACAGCTTATTTTGTTACATCAAGGTGTTGGATTCACATTAACAGATTTATGGGCTAAAGGAATGAACTTTACTCTCGCATGTCTTCGATTCTGTGAGAAATTTGACGCCGCAATGATAAAATATGGTGGACATTTACCAAAACCAAGAGAAACTGCCATGATTCCGGTAGCTCACGCCCTTAAATATCAAGGTGCAATCCTATCAGAGAGGATTTCTTATGAATGCGCTAATTTGATGGGTGGAGCAGGTGTTTGTGATAATACTTTGATGGAAGATTTGCTTGGAATTAGTCGAATCCAAGAAGTTATCGGGGGAACTCGCCAGATTCAACAATACGTTATGTCCATGACGTTCCGACAATATTTCAAAATGATCTAAATTTTTATTTTATATTTTTTCTCCAATTTTTTCTTATGTTTCGATTTCTTGTCTTATAATTCACGCTAATGAAGGGACCTGTTATCAAGTAAGAAAATTATAGTCGTTCTTAAAAGAACGTTGAATTTAAGGGTAGATAAATCTAATATATTCATTCTACCAACGTGGTTTTGCGTGTTCATGTAACTTATAATATACAACTTTTTCGGTTTTATAATCGTACATTTTATTTTACCTCCTTGTCGGATATTTGTAGTATTATAATTATAGAGATCCAAATTTCTTATATAAAGAAATTTGAGATAACCGGGAGATTGGCTAAAATAGATGGTTATTTCGGAGAATGATTTATGATAACTAATCAAAATATGAGTAAGAAGGTTAAGCTAGTTGGTTTAAGACGATTTTTTCCATCAATAGAAAAATTCGATTTATTTCAACATTTTTCGAAATTTCCAAAATGCTGTTGGTAGATGTTTTAAATTCATAGCACTATAAGTCACTGTATAATTCAACTAGTTGACGTATTGTTATGGCGAATGCATCAGACTCTATCAAGTCAGAACTAAAAAAACTCGAATCTGAAGTGGACAAAGATCCTAAAAATTATATTGCTCATATGGAAATTGCGGAGTATTATAGGCAATTAGGTAATATTATTGAAGCATTTTCATGGTTAAATAAAGCAAATAAAAGATTTCCAAATGAAATTGGACCTTATCTTGAGCTAGGTAAAATCTTCATCCAACGAGAGATGTATCATGAAGCATTAAGGATGTATGAAAAAGCAACTGAAATCGAATCTACTGATTATCGTGGATGGATTGGCATCGCGAATATCTCTGAACATTATAATGAGACTGAAGAGTTAGTTAATGCGTGTATCGCTGCAAGAGACGCTGCACCTGAAGATCCAGAAGCATTGACTACTGTATTACATTGTTTAGTTAGAGCAAATGAACTTGAAAGAGCTGAGGGATTAATAAAAAAAATCCGAATTATCCCTAATATCGAGGAAAATTATAGTTATAAGACCGATTTCTATCAAGCTTTTATCTATCTAAAGCAGAAATTATTCAAGAAAGCTATTGATATATTAGAAAAAATTCCTGCAGATTCTTGCAAATATCCTATTTCACTGCATAATATTGCTCTTTCTTATTCAGATTTGAAAGAATTTGATAAATCTGAAATGTACTTCAAAAAAGCATTAGAATTCGATGAAATTAAAAGCAATCCACATGTCTGGGTAAATTATGGATTAATGTTTGAAAAATCCAAGAAGTATGAGAATGCACTTAAAGCATACAATCAAGCTAATGAGTTACAACCAGATATCTGGCCATGGGTTAACCATATGAAAGCAATCTTTATCGATAAAGTCCCTCCCCCTGAAAATCACAAGAATCTCCAACAAGTAGACACAAAAATGGTCGCTGGTGACACTAAACAATTGGATTATTCTCTTTACCTTGGATGTGTGATTCCTAATAGATATCCAGTGATAGAGGCTGCAACGCGTTTATTCATGGATGAAATGGGAGTAAAACTAAAGGAAATGGATGGTGCTTCATGTTGTCCAGCACCAGGAGTATTTCGTTCATTTGATATTCCTACATGGCTCACCATTGCAGCTCGAAATATAAGTATTGGAGAGAAAAACGAAAGCGACATCCTCACATTATGTAATGGATGCTATGGAACTCTTCTAGAAGCCGACCATAAGTTGAAACATCAATCAGATAAAAAAAATATGGTCAATGAACATCTTAAGAAAATCAGGAAGGAGTATAAAGGTAGTATCAAAGTTAAACACATCATTGAAGCAATGTATTACGATATAGGTAAAGATAAACTAAAGGAGCATTTTGTAAAAAAATGGAGAAATTTGCCCGTAGCAGTTCATTATGGATGTCATATACTCAAACCTTCAGATACTAAACCATGGGGTGCTGTTTCAGAAGAACCACGATTTTTTGATGAATTGGTTAACATTACAGGCGCAAGGAGTATTTTCTACAAAGATAAAAATATGTGTTGCGGAGCAGGAGGAGCTGTAAGAACAGCCGTAAAGGAGGTTTCCTTAGACTTCACCCGGGAGAAGCTAGAAAATGTAAGAAATGTTGGAGGACAAGCCATTATCACATGTTGTCCCTTCTGTCATCTTCAGTATGATCTTGGTCAAGTAGAAATAAATGGAATTTTCAAGGATCAGATCGAAGAAGCTTTCCAAATTCCAGTGGTTTACGTTACTCAGTTATTTGATTATGCTTATGGAAAGGATCCCTACAGCATTGGACTATTACGACCAGACCAACCGGCAGGAACTCCACCATTTACAGACAATAGTCCCTTATTTGAAACATTTTTAGATTAATTTTTTTTTATTCAATCTCCTGTGTCCTAACATTTTTCTCCAAAGAATAATCTGTATTCAAGAGCAGTGCGATTTTTTGGATCGATTTGCAAGACCCTATTGAATATTTCCATCGCTTTATCGATATCATGAGTATAGGAATATAGTTCGCCTATTTTTATCATAGCTGTTAGATTTTCTGGTTCCATTTCTATAGCTTTTTCATAACAAGTGATAGCGTTATAAAATTCTTGGTTGTCCTCAAATTCCATTCCTTTCTCAATGTAATGTTCAGCTGTCAAAATCATTTGCCAAGAAGTTTTTCTCAATTGTTCTGGTTATTATATTGTAAAAATCAATTTAAAGCGACCCATAATAATTCATTTATCTGGATTAGGGATTTATTTTGATAAAGTTTTCAATATTTGGGATTCCACCCACCATCACCATCGGTTTCTCGTTTAACAAATGCATCTGCACGATCTTCCGTCTGGTATAAAGCGATTTTTTTTACTTTATTCCTTCCAATTAGATTCTCTCTTCTCCATTTACGAAATCTATTCCGTAGATTCTGAAAGAATAATCGTAATTTCAAAGGCATATGATATGTAGTAAAACAAACTATATAACACAATAGTTGATGTTATTGATGAAATTCTCTGTTCTGATTATATAATCATAGCTTTTATTGTAATTCCTATTTTAAAAATAAAGGCAAGTTGATTTAGAATATTATTTCTTTTTAGACAATTATTCAGTATATTGAGGAATTTATATGAAACGAAATACAGTTTATATCCTTATTACAGTTGGTTTTGTTATAATAGCCTCGGGATCAATTACAGCATGGCTGTTAATGCGTAATCCCCCGATATATGAATACACTACAGCAAAAGCATTTCCTAATCTAAGTTTTGTTAACCCAGTTGGTATATATGATGCTAATGATAATACAAATCGCTTATTTGTCGTTCAACAAAATGGAGATATCCAAGTCTTTGAAAACGATCCTGATGTTGATTCTTTTACTACTTTTTTAGACTATAGCAGTGAAGTCACTGCTGCAGGAGAACAAGGGCTATTAGGGCTTGCATTTCACCCAAATTATCTTAGTAATGGATATTTTTATGTTTATTATATAGATGAAAATAATAAAGACTCAGTTATATCTCGCCTTTCGGTAAACTCAACTGATATAAATAAAGCTAATGAATCTAGTGAAGTTGAATTACTCAGAATTCCACAACCCTACACAAATCATAATGGAGGTCAAATTGCATTTGGACCTGATGGATATTTATACATCGGATTAGGGGATGGAGGGGGTTCCTATGATCCTGAGGGAAATGGTCAGAATCGTAGTACATTACTGGGATCTATACTCAGAATTGATGTAGATACTGGTTTTCCCTACTCCATACCGATTAGTAATCCATTTTATGGAAATACAGATGGATATGCTGAAGAGTTTTACGCATTTGGATTCAGAAATCCATGGCGATTTAGTTTTGATTTTGGAACTGAAAACTTATGGGTTGCAGATGTTGGGCAAAATCAGTGGGAAGAAATTGATATTGTTGAAAGAGGAATGAATTATGGTTGGAATACTCGGGAAGGATCACATGATCTGTACCCTGGAACTAATGTAACAGAGATAGTGAATCCTTTATGGGAATATGATCACGGTCAAGGTAACTCAATTACTGGAGGATTTGTGTATCGAGGAAATGCATTAAGTGAATTACAAGGAAAATATATATATGGGGATTACGGTTCAGGACGAATATGGGCTTTAGAATACTCCGATGGAGTTGTAATCCACAATACCTTGCTCATAGATACCACCTTTAATATTCCATCTTTTGGTATTGATTCCGATAATGAATTATATATCTGTGCTTTTGATGGATTCATCTATAAGTTAGTCCAAAATATCGTTGAATCATAGTTTTTTTTTCTTTATTTTTGTAAATTTTTTGATAGCAAATATGGAAGACTTCGTATCTGTTTTGGAGTAATCCAAATGAAATATTGATTTATATGGGATCTAGTTCCCATTTTTTACTAATTATTTAAAAGAATATTCAAAATTCAATCTATCCAAGAGTTTGGATTATTTTTGGGTTAATTTTCCAAGACTCTGTTAAAATAGCTTTTTAAGTAGAGCAAATAACCCGTCATGTAACTTAAGTGGAATTTAGGTTGAAGATGAGTCATATAAGTATCATAAAGAATATGGCTCAGAAACTATTTTGGAGTTTACAAAATGGCAGATGTAAAGATGGCGTTTATGCAGTTGTCCTCTTGCTGGGGATGTCACCAATCACTGCTTAATGCACATGTAAAACTCATCCCACTACTTCCAACATTTGATGTTGTATATTGGCCAGCAGTGGTTGATTTTAAACTGGACTCCTTGAAGGAACGTCCCGATAAATCGATCCACGTAGGCTTCTTAGAAGGAGGAGTGCGAACCGCAGCCGACAAGGAGTTGGTGGAGTTAATGAGGAAAAAATGCGTTATATTGATCGCATTCGGAGCTTGTGCAAATCACGGTAGTGTTATAGGAATGGCAAACCTCTACAAAAAGGAAGACTTGCTTAAACGCAAATTTGTTGAAGCAGAAAGTATAGTAGAATCCGAAGTGGAAGGTTCATGGCCAAATGACGTTCCAGAGATTTTGGATCGATTGTATACTGTTCCGCAAATTACGAATGTTGAAGCAAAACTACCAGGATGTCCACCCACTACAGGAAATATTGTTGCTGCACTTCTCTATGTGATGAGTTTACTCACTGGAAAGTCTGAAGCAGTGAAAGCAGATAAAAATGTATGTATGCAATGTTCCCTTAATGCAGGTGGATGCTTGTTAGATGCAAATGAATTATGCTTTGGATCGGTTACTGCAGGTGGATGCACAGTTATGTGCCCAACTAGCGGAGAAGGTCCCTGTACTGGATGTTTCCAGACAAGTTCGAATCCAGAGGTGAAACGAGCAGAGCAATTATTTAATTTAGTCGCTGAAAAATATGTCTTGAAAAAAGAAGACGTCAAACGCACTCAAAAATTCATTGAATTATACCTTGGTCTTGGAAACTTTGATTTCATGTATTTCGAAGGAGATCCGCTACAAAAACTCGCAGAAAAGCCCGAAAGCTTTGAGGAAAAAGTAATCAAGACTAAAAAGGGTGAAATGACCGTTCTCGCATTTACTGGAATAGGAAACGAATTAATTGATAATACAATGAGTCTCTTAGTCACGAAATTACGTGGAAATGAACACTTCAAGTTTAGTCAAGCTTCCGTGTGTTCACATTGTGACCGAAAAATTGTCGATAAAACCTACACAGAAGTTAAACGAGATTTCGAGGGATTACCAAACAAAGAGAAATGTTTTCTTGAAGAGGGTTATATTTGTATGGGTCCTGTAACTAAAGCAGGATGTGGAACTGTGTGTCCAAATAATGCAAACGCCCCGTGCCTCGGTTGTTATGGTGCACCTGAAAATATAAAAGATCAGGGTGCTAAAATGCTTGCAACCTATGCATCACTCGCTAAAATGGATCCTAAAGAACTTGAAGAAAAAGTATTAGATCCTGCAGGTTTATTCAATAGATTTACACTCGCTGCAAGTACATTTGGTGGACGAGTGGAGGATACAAGGGAGGAATAAAAAGGATGTTCGTACCAAACAGAGAATTGAAAAAGAAAATCTTAGACCTCCATATGGCTGAAAAGGTAAAGTATTGCTATCAATGCAATCGATGTACTACCGTTTGCCCAGTTGCTGCGATTGATAGCAGATATAATCCAAAAGAATTAGTTATGGCTGGTCTTTTAGGATTAACACATTTAGTATTAGCGCCTGATAAGCAATTTGAACTTTGGGGTTGCCAAACATGTGATTTATGCGATGAAAATTGTCCGAATGATATTGTACTAACCGATATTTTTAACATCATGAAAAATGCAAGCATTTCAATGGGAATCGCGCCTGAAGCATATAGTGCACAAGCCAAAAGTGTAATGCAGACTGGTTATTCCGTCCCTCTTCAAGATGCAATTAAAAGAAGACGTGATAAAATGGAACTACCAGAATTACCGAAAGCGAATTATGAGGAAATTAAAAAACTTCTAAAAGCAGCCAATTTCGATAAGAAGATTGGTTATGAGGAGGAGAAATAAGATGACAACCACAAGCGAATTTTTATTATTCCCAGGATGCATGATTGGTAACCGATTACCCTATTTAGAGAAATCAGCCCGATTAGTTTTCGAGAAACTCGGATTAGCCGTAAAGGACGCAGCTTTTGCCTGTTGCCCGGACCCTATTGGTATTCAGGGATCAGATCGCACTACTTGGTTAAGCATGGGAGCACGTAATTTATCACTTGCAGAAGCAGAAGGTAAAAACATTGTTTCACTATGCAACGGTTGCACTCAAACACTTACTGTAGTCAATCATGAATTGAAACACAGCGAAAATGAACGCAACAGAATTAATAAAATCCTGAGTGAAGTTGGAAAAGAATTCAAGGGAACTATAGATGTCACACACTTCTTGACTTACTTATTAAATGAAGTTGGAGTCGATGCAATTAAGAATAAGATTACCAAACCTCTAACTGGTTTAAAAGTAGCATGCCACACTGGTTGTCACTACATGAGACCCACTGAGATTATGAAAACCGAAGAGGACCATGAACATCCACAAAATCTACGCAAAGTCGTTGCTGCTACAGGTGCAACGGTAGTTGACTGGGATGAAGAACATTATTGTTGTGGATATGCCGTAGAACGTGCTGATCCAGATGTAGCGTATACTAGACTGAAAGGAAAATTGGATAGTGCTATTGCTGGTGGTGCTGATGTAATTGCAGCTATTTGTCCAACTTGTTTCTCACATATGGATAACAACCAGCGCAACTTAAAGAAGAAATTTGACATAGAATACAATATCCCAATTCTATATTTAACAGAATTACTTGCAATTGCAATGGGATATTCATATGACGAACTTGAATTAAAGAATCACAGGCAAAAACCAAAAATGTTCGAAGGAGGTAGCGCTTAAGATGCCAAAAGAATATCATATAGAACCAGTCACTCGTCTTGAGGGTCATGGAGGTTTGAAGCTCAAACTCTCAGATGATGGTAAGAAAGTATTAGATGCACAATTTAATGTAACCTCTACACGATTTTTTGAAAAATTTGTAGAAGGGAGATACATGGAACATGTGCCTCGAATTACACCAAGAATCTGTGGAATTTGCCCAATCCCCCATCATATTGCCCCAACAAAGGCAGTAGAAGATGCATGGGATGTAAAAGCACCTCCAGCAGCCCATAAAGTGCGAAATCTACTAATGCAGGCAAAGCAGTATTCGAGTCATGTATTGCACTTTTATGCATTAGCAGCCCCAGATTTCATTTATGGTCCATTTGCCGATCCCGCTAAGAGAAATGTCGTTCAAGTTATTAAGGACATGCCTGCAGAGGGAAAAATGGCGATGGAGATGATGGAGTATGGTCAAGCACTCTGTGCAGCTATTGGTGGTAAATCAGTTCACCCAATTGTCTCAATTCCTGGCGGAATAAAGAATCCTTTCAGTGAAGAACACCGAGATTTCTTCCTAAAGGGTCTAGAAAAACAAATAGAATACACATTAGCCACTGTAGACATAGCTATGAAAGTTGTCACAGATTATTTTGACGTAATTGCGAATGTGGGGAATCTCCCTACTTATTATGTAGGTTTGGCAGAGCAGGACGGAACACACAACATTTACGATGGTAAACTTTCCGTTTGTAGTCCAACTGGTGAAATCAAGAGATATGATCCTAAGGATTATCTTAATGTACTTGGAGAACATGTTACCAGTCATCAATATGGGACTCACACTTTCGTAAAAGAGGCAGGATATCCAGATGGGATCTACCAAGTAGGTCCTCTAGGTAACCTAAATGTTGTCACCAAGATGAATACTCCTCTTGCACAAGATGCCTTAGTGAAAATGCGTGAAACATTGGGAAATCCAACACCACACGTATTTGCATTCCATTATGCTAGAATCATTGAGACCGTTGCAGCTATCGAAAACATCGCAACTCTTCTAAAAGACCCCGATATCGTTTCTACTGATATAAAAACGATGGACGTTCAGCCAAAAGCTGGTAGAGGTGTTGGAATGGTGGAAGCACCGAGAGGAGCACTCATTTACGACCTTCACAGTGATGATAAAGGTATCTGCACAAAAGCGAATTTGCTCGTTGCTACAAATCACAACTTAGGCGGTATTGATAAGTTAGTTACCCATGTAGCGAAACAAGTATTTGAGCAAGACGCTCTAAAAGGAATAAAACTACCTGATCCTTGGATCAAATAGGAGATGTGTTAAGAAAATGCCCGAAGATAAATTAAACGAGGGAATTACCAACCTTTTAGAGATGGTAATTCGCTGCTATGATCCTTGACTATCGTGTGCAGCCCACCTTACCGTAGTGAACGAATCCGGTGAGGAGCTGCTGAAAAAGAGGATCAAACTCGGAATGGGATGAACCTTTTTCCTAAACTGAACGGAAAAAGCGGACAACCCCGCAAGGGTGTTCCGAGGGAGATTCTCTTCCAAATTCCACTACTTTTTTTTATTTTTATAATAAACGGGATAATGTTCTTAGTTTTCATTAACGGATGGACCATCTTTGCTTGTAGTATCTCCTTCCGATTTAATATCAAACGCAGTCCCTGATTTATGTTTTGTTGTTGTACCAGATTTAAAATCGATGTGTTTTTCGGTAGGAGATTTAGTTAAAAACACGATCCCGCCAATAAGTGAGAGAATGTTAACTCCGCCTAGGAGACTTCCGATTATCATCAGAGCTCCTCCGCTTTTTGTACCTATATTGTTAACTAGAGCTGCACCAGTTATGGTAATTAACCCACCTACTATCACAGTTCCTGCCACAATGGTATAGATTATATCAAAATTTTCCATCGTCTCCGCAAGACCACCAAAATCCAAGGGGGCTCTAAATTTCGGTAAGATAATAAAGCTTCCAAATAGTGCTGAAAGGATTCCACCAATGTATGATATTATTCGACCAGTCTTACGATTATCACTCATATATTTTAAACCTCAATAAGCATATCCTTGTTAGATCTTTATAATTTTGATCATCTCGTGTGTAAAGTAATTAGTATTGATTTGAACCTTGATGAAAAAGTTCCTGAAGTATTTCTGGTAATCCATCGGGATAAAGAGGCTTCCCTTCTTGTTCGATTTCATGTAAACTCTTCCAGAATGCTGGAAATTTTTCCCCATTATCTTCAATGGCTTCCAGAATTTTCCCGTATAACGATGTATCCTCCAATTTTGCATCGAATACTAAAATTATTTGATGATCGGGTTTTCCATCGCATACAAAAATGTTTTCTAATGCAAAGAGATATTGAACATCATAAATTTTTGCCCCAATTTCCTCCTTAATCTCACGTTTGATAGTTTGTCGACCATATTCTCCAAATTTGATTCCACCGCCTAATGGTCGGTAATAATGCTGTTGTGTGATTTTATCAATATATTCTAAAACTAGAATTTTATTCTCCCATATCATCAGCGCTATCGCTGTTGGTCTGATTGATTTTTCTTCCATACATTTTCTAAGTAAAAGAGATTTAAATTTCGCATCATGTTTAATGTAAAAATATAAGATCCATAAGGATTCAAATCAGTTCCACCTCTTACATTATCTTTATCTTTATAATTTGTGCAAGAAATTATATGGTCGAACTAATTCCCACCATCGAAATTCTGAAAGCATTCAAGTTAATTACTCAGCAAGATATAAACTTAAGAAATGAAATTATTCAAGCAACTAATCAGTTTAGAGATTATTTTTTTCATGGAGCTCCTGAAGAATTCGAAGGAATTTTTATACAGACTCGTCTCTTTAATAGAAATAGACGTCCTTCATTTTTAGAAGATGAAGATTTTCAACCATGGATTTCGATTAAAGATGGGTTAATTGATTGGGGTGAGGGATTATATCATCCTGACTTGGACAAATCTACGTTTATGGATGACCTCGTATAAAATCTCTAGAAATTTGTTCAAGGATAGGTGATTTTTATAATATTTTAACAGGAGATATTGCTGTGGAGAATTTAAACATAGACGAGGACCTAATTTATTTTGGAGGACATAT
>JAEOUK010000245.1 GCA_016839385.1 Promethearchaeota archaeon | reverse complement strand
AGGTTTCTTATCTTTGATTTTTGCAACCGCTGCACCTAAAACTTCGGAATTGAAGGAACATAAAATCATCGGGATCTGGATTGCATCTGAAACTAACTTCACAGTTTTTGCAAATATTTCAGGATTATTCGATGTTGAACGGATTGCTATTGCATCCAAAGTTAAATTCTCTCCAATACGAAACACGGAAAAATCATTTAAATATTTCACAACATCGATAAGATCGGGCATTTCGTCATATACTTCCACAGCTAATGCAGTTTGGTTGAAAAATGTAAGATCGTGTCTGTGGAAAGCTTCTTCCCCACCAATTGTGGTAATACGTTCGCTAGTACCAAATTCAAGAGGAGACTGAGGAGGAGATACTAATTCAATAATTTGTTGTCTCTTCTTTGGAGGTAGATGCTCAGGTGGACAGTCTTCTAATTTTACTCGTCTTTCTAATAAGTCGGTTACAAATTCCATACATGTTTTTCTACCACATGATTGACAATTTGATCTATCTAATAATTTGTAAATCTGGAGAGGACTTGCTCGTTTTACCATAAACGTTCACCAATAATATTTCAGTTACCGTTTCGTGTAATAAAAAGAGTTGTTTCGATTTTTCACCAAAAAACAATAAATCAATTGGTTTATTCGAATCATTTCTTTCTCTATTCTGAATCTCTAAAACAATGGATCATAGAAATCTTCATCAGAATTTTGTCGTAAATATCGTATATTCGACATTTCATAATCAAACTTTACATCGAAATTCTGTGTGGGAGAGTTAGAACAGGGATTTCCATCAGAAACAGCAATTTTTAACTTTTTTGGATACATATAGACTGTAGAAAGTGTTTCAAACAGCTTGTTTGTATGTCTGCAAATACTTTCATCCATACCGCTTGGCGCCCGTTTATGATCCGACATGATTTCTCGTAAAACTTCTAAATTTGGTCTTCTACGTTTAACATATTCTTCCATTAATTCGTGCATCCTTATATATCTCCATTTTGAAAGCCCCACTAACTGATATCCTTCCAACCCCTTTATTGTCCATTCAGCATCTTCCGCTAATTCTGTTGCTTGCGTTGTAGGATTCAAATAATGATTTGTGGCAACTGCAATATATCCATATTCTGTTGGTTCCATTGTCCGCACCGCACCAATAGTTGCTGATCGTTCAACTATTCTACAGTCGTTGTTTTTATCTAAGAGAGTAAAAATCCAGCCAGCTGGCATGGGTGCTTTCATCAAAAATTCAACTGCTTCGTCTGTCGTCTTCAAAGTATCCAGAATTTCTTGACAGAAAATTGTACCAGGTGGATTTGATAAGTTTATATCTTTTGAGTATGCGGAATTCATTGTGATTGCTAATCCTTCCTCATTAATCCCACTTACACAGCCTGGCATAGGACCTTCACCCACTGTAACAGAGGAATGTTCATTAGTTGTTAGATCACAAAATCTGACTATTTGGAATTGTTCAAGTTCCGAAGGAAAATCGAAATTTTTCACTAAAATTCCTTTATCTGCTCTATTGATGACAACTCCAGAAGTACAACCATGCCCTTTTGGAAGACGAGTGTCCATATCCAATTTGCCTGAAAAGTTTTCGAAGAATAAAGCCTTAGCGAGTTTTTCTGTCTTCAATCCAAATCCTTCAGCAATTCCTGTGAGTTTATCATATTGATTTGGGAGGATGGCTTTTATGTTCTTCTCCATTTTTCTCGCTCCGGCAGTAATAAGTTGGTCGAAAACGAAATTAAATACACCCTTACCAACTTGATTTACCAACTGGATTGATTGAACAAAATTCATCCCACGAAGCATTTTTGTCATCGAAATTCTACCAACAAGAGAATAATATTGTCTACCTTGTTGCACACCTACTTCGTAATGAGTTCCTCTCGTATTAATCCGATCAATTGTCATAAGACGAAACCTAGCTTTGAAAAATTATGTACTCTACGAACAAATAATGATTTATTAAGAATTTTTTATTAATTCTTGTTAATTCTACATAGGCACGGAGTCAATAAAAAACCAATGGAACGTATGATTTCAAATTGGAGAAAAGGATATGCGATCAAAAAATATCTTATTCTAACTTTCAATTTTTCATTGAAAATGCTGTTATTTGATCCAAATCCACAAAATGAAAAATTTTTAATTTTATCCACAATAGCATAGGGGTGATCAATGAAGATCTACTGAAGATCTCAAACTACCCTAGAACTAGATGATAAATTTTGGCAAATACTCATTATCGCAGCCGAAGAACAAAAACCGGTAAAAAACTGAAGAAAAATCGTAAGAAACGAAAATCCGTACTAGCATTTCCTCCAATTGAGACAAAAACAGGTACAGATCGAAAGAAAATTGTACGAACTCGAGGTGGAAATCAAAAGGTTAAGCTCTTCAATGCTGAAAAAGTTAACGTTGTAAACCCTAAGACTAAAGAAGTGAAATCCACAGTTATTAAAAGGGTAGAAGCATCTCCTAGCTCAATCGATTACAATCGACGTTCTATAATTACTAAAGGAACTATTTTAGAAACCGAATTAGGATTTGTAAAGGTGACAAGTCGACCTGGACAAACAGGAATCGTCAATGGAATTGTAGTAGATTATAAAAAGACAAAGTAGTGAAAAGTAATGGTAAAACCTATGTATAGATCACGCTCAATGGCGCGAAAGAGACGAACCACTCCCGGACATCAACATACAACAATTTATCGACGAAGAAAACCGAGTAGAGCAAAATGTGCACTATGCGGTGCAATACTAGGCGGCGTACCAGCGGAAAGACCTTCTAAATTGAAGAGAATTCCAAAAACTGGACGACGCCCCGAAAGAGCCTATGGGGGACGGATTTGTCATAACTGTTTGAAAAACTCCCTTGTGGATGTTTCTAAAAATCTTTAAATTTAAAATTTTTAACAACTTCCTTTTCTATTTCACGTGTAAAGATTTATAGTGTAGAACCAGCTATTTCTTAATATAATGGAATATCGGAAAATCACATCCTTTTTTGGGTTCATCCTTGGTGTAGCGATTGCATTTTTTGGAGTGTTTTTCTTTAATTTTACACATTTTTTAACATATGATGGCAGAGCTTTAATAGATCTGTTCAATGAGATTTCAAACAACACTTTTGTTGGTTTGTATGAACTTAGTTGGATAAGTTTTCGATTTAATTTATTTAATTTGTTTTATGTTCTGCCTATTGTTGAAAATCCAGGATTTTTTATACTCGAAGCATTTCTTCCTGTTTTTCTTGGCTGGTTTTTCAGCGGATTTATCACTGGTTTATTTGTAATTGGAATTAAACGTGGATTATTGTTTAGTTTTATAGTGATATCCCTATTAGTAATTTTATGGCTCTGCTTTGCAGTAATTTCCGGTGCAAATATAACCTTTGTGTTCATAGGAAACATTTTCGAGACAGGAGGAGGAATTTTAACTGCCCTATTCTCTGTTTTACTTGGTAGTTTAATAGGAGGGGCTATTTCGGGTGCAATTTCAATAAAGAGAGAAAACCGGAATATCATCAAGGATGTAACTATGAATTAATAAAACCATATATTACCGGATTATTCCAAACCGAGAACATACTTTAGAATAAATTTCTTCTACTTGGTTAATCCATTGTTCTAAAAATGCTGGAGATGAAGGATATCGTTGATACACTGTTTTGAGTTCTTGCATTCGATTGCGCAGATAATTCAAATCTAATAATATTTGAGGTTTAGTTATTCCTCGTAATAATTTTCCAAGCAATGAACCTATTGGTAATTTTAACTCTCCAGTGGCAGTTATACCCATAATTTCCTCACCAGAAACTAATTCTTTCTTGATTGCATAATCTAAAACATCATTTGGGAATTTTTGGATAGATAAACGTAACAAATCTAAAGGAGCAAATTCGGCGCCAATAGTCTTTTGGTAAGATAAATTATATCTCCAAAGCCCTAATGCATCAAATTTACTATTCTTCTTTGCTTCTTT
>JAEOUK010000244.1 GCA_016839385.1 Promethearchaeota archaeon | reverse complement strand
CTGCAATCACATCCAATTCTGGAGATTTGACTATTTTTTTTGTACCTTCTTTAATATTGAATTCGGTGATTGTTCCATACTCAACTGAATCCAAATTAATTTCTGATAATTCAGTTTCATTGAGATAGGATCCTGGAATAGTACCAGAAAGAGAATTCAAGGTGTTCTTTATCGGTATTAGCTTTTGGGAGGATTCTAGTTGTTGATTAACCTCAATATTTACAGATTGATTGATTACTGGATTATTTATTGTTGTAGGTACTGTTAGTCCTACCATAAACAAAAATATCATACCAAATATTATGCTGGATACGTAAATTTTCCTCATTCCATAACCTCAATATATCTAAAAAAGAGAGATTATTAATTTTGATTGACTTAAATCATTAGAAAAATTTTACATGAGATTTTAATGTAAAAGAAAATTTGCCAGTTTTAAGTAGAAGAAAAAGAGCATTAGTGAGGGGATTTTCTAGCTCGATTCGTAATTTATTTTAATTAGTAAGAAATATGATCTGATGGGTTACAATGAGTAATTTAAGCAATGATCCACAAACGGAAAAAGAAATACGGGCTTTTTTTGATGAATTTATCCAAGCTTATCCTAAAGATGATATCCAACGTTATTTGAATCTATTCCAACAAGATGAGAATTTAATTATGTTTGGAACGGGGCAAAAATGGTTGGGATGGGAAGAATACAAGGATGCACCTGCAGAAGAGAGAAAAAGATTCAATAACATTAGTTTAACTTATGAATGGTTGAAAGTAAACTCTTATGGGGATGTAGGATGGGTAGCAGCTAAAGTAGTAGTCATCTTACATTATGAGGTTCGAGAAATTAAGATACCTGCCCGAATAACAGGTGTAGTAAGAAAAATTGACGGACAATGGAAAATTGTTCAAGGTCATATTTCTACCTCAGATAAAGCAAGTCCTAATCCACAATAAAGCGTAAAATAAGGGTTTAATTAAAAAAAATGATGAAAAGTCATTTTTATTTTTTTAAGCAACTCACTTAGCAATCTGTACCTTGTAGGTGTTTAAGAAAGTGTATTCCCTATTTACCCCAATTTTCTGTATGTGAAGTGATAATAGTGAAAAAAGCCCCCAAAATTGCTCTATTAATAGTATTTCTATTTCCAAGTTTATTTTTTGTGCCTAGTTTATTTGTGAATGATCCATCTGCAAAAAATATGGATTCAATTAGATCCTCAGCACCTTTAGGATATAATATACATATTGATGGAAACTGGACCTATACTGAGGGAAATAATTCTTGGTGTACTGGTGCCGGGACTAGCGGAGATCCTTATGTGATTCAAGATATCGAAATCGATGCAAATGGAGGATTTGGCATACTAATAGGAAATACAACAGAATATTTCCGGATTGAAAATGTAGTTATATATGATTCAGGATCCCCAGCTGCTAATAGTTCCATAGTTTTGGATAATGTGGATAACGGACATTTATTATGGAATGATCTATCTGATAGTGCATATTGTGGAATCCAGATGAACGATTGTAACAATTTTGTTATAGAGCATAATACTATAAATAACAATGGAAATCGAGGAATGAATGTTCTGTATTGTACAAATATCGAAATACGGCACAATATATTGATAGGAAACGGACAATATGGCATCAATCATTATTATTCTGATGTATGTGAAATTTGGAATAATTCATTCAGCGGAATTGGGGGTCAAAATTATGGAGTTTATGTGTATCATTCCGATGACAATATAATTCGAAATAATACCTTTACAAATCATAATTCTTATGGATATTATGGAGTTGTTGACGTTCGCTCTAATGTTACCAATAACGAATTCATCGATAATGCAGGTGGAATTTTCGGTCTTATTAGTCAAGATTCAGACATAATGTACAATAACATTACAGGTAGTTCAGGGAGTGGAATATTTTTTTCTGCGTGTGATAACATGTGGGTAGAAGGAAATCGGATAATAAATAATCGGTATGGATTTAATCTTGGAATAAATTGCGATTTCAACACTCTAACAAAAAACATTTTCCAAGATAACACAGAATACGGAGTTAGAATGCCGTATGACCCAGATTATAATAATACGAACCATTTATTTTATAAAAACGTCTTTATTTCAAATACAATTCAAGCTATGGATAATGGAGTAGATACTAATTGGAATAATTCTGAATTTGGAAATTATTGGGATTCGTATTCTGGCTCAGACGGGAATCTTGATGGTATTGGAGATACACCATTTATTCTTGATGCTAACGTAACTGATTTTAAACCATTAATGGTAGCTAATTTTAGTTTATTAGATGATAATGATGGAGATTCACTATCAGACTATGTAGAACTTGATGGGGGATTAAATCCATTTGGAGGAGAAACCACAAATCCATATGATTCAGATAGTGATGATGATGGTCTTTTGGACGGAGAGGAAATTACCGGAAGTGGTAATGGATATGACGGGGCACCTACGGATCCAAATGAGTTTGATACTGATGGAGATGGTTATTCAGATGGCGAGGAAGCTACAGGCTCAATAAATGCGGGACATCCGACAGATCCAAATAAAGTCGATAGTGATGGTGATGGTATTCATGATAATGATGAAATCCTACTGGGATTTGATCCTCTTGATATTTGGGAATATCCTAAGCCTGATTTAGTGATTCTTTCAAATTACAGCTTAGAAGGAGAAGTCATTTCATTTACGATAAAAAATATAGGTGTCTGGAAAGCTACTGGAATTGTAGTCGTTGTAAATATTACCTCCGAATCTCTTACTTTATATGATAATAGTCTCACAGACTTTGATTTAGAAGTTAATGAAACTAAAGAAATTCGGATCTTAAAAGCACAATACAGACAAGATTTGACAGAAGGTGAAAACTACTTTCTTTCAGTATATGTTGATCCACAAAATTTGATTAATGAAACCATTGAAAGTAATAATTCAGAAGAGAGTATATTGTACACTCATAATATTACTGCTACCGGATTATACTCTCTAGAACTCGCATTAATTATTTCAGCTTCTGCTATAGCTGTTCTTGCAGCTGCATTTGGATCTTATCTTTTATTGAAACAAAGAACTCAAAAAAGGGAATTTAAGCCAATGCAATTAATGGTATTGGAAAAAATGAGTTCCTCCTTATTGTATACGCATAAATTTGTAAAGAATAATCAAGTGGAAGAAAATCTGCATGGAACTATACAAGAACAATCAAAAACTTTGGATAAAGAGGAAATTGAAGAAGAACCGAAAAAAGAAATAGATGAAGTACTCGCAGCAGGTGCATTTAGTGGAATTCAATCTTTACTTAAAAGTATTTTGCGAAAGGAAAAAGGAATAAATGAAATCAGCCATGGAGAATATACAATTTATTTCAATTACGGGGGTACTATAATTTGTGTGTTGATTGCCTATGGGAAATTTCATCCAATATTGAACAGACTTAAATCATTCTCAGATGATTTTGAACGATTTTTTGAAAAAGAATTAGAAGAATTTGATGGCAGAGTTGATTTATTTTCAAGAGCATCCCAAATTGTCCAGAAATATTTCCCAAAATAAGATGTTAAGTATTTATCTCTTTAGTAGAAAAATCCAATCCCTCGATTTCTTTAAATTCCATTCCATTTTTCGTGACTGGGATGAATGTGAAAGTCCAATTCTGTCGTGGATAGGATTTTACTAATTTTATCACGAGTTTATTCCATCCTGATTGCAATTCCAACTCATATAGATTTCTGGTCCAATAGAATTCCTCGTCACAGTAGGGTGTTTCGTGATGAGGGTAGTGCCAACTGGGGACGATATGATGATTATATTTTCCCGGATTTTGCCAAAGAGGAGGTCTAAGTTCTATATCATTAAGCCAAATACGACCCCCGTTCGGATCCCATTCATTAATTTTCGGAATACCCTTATATTCTCGATTAGAGCGGATAGGCGTCTCAAAACCGATCCATACGGTAATTTTAGTTGATTTTTCTGAATAAATTGAAGTGTATGCATAAGCAACTCCAGTTCTAATTCCTTGAAAAATCGACGGATCGTTATTTCGAAATGATAATGCAATTGTTGCCCCTCTTTGTTCCAAGATAGCGAGCTTCTCTTTATTACGTTCTAATTCATCTATTGAATTTCTAATTGAATTATCGCGTTGATTAGGGAGAAAGTTCTTCTTCAAAGGTCTGATAATTTTCCATCTTATCTCAGATTGCTTGACATATGGAAAAAAAAAAAGAGAATTAAGTAAATTTCTATGGAAGATTAGACGCTCTTCATATTCTACAAAAGCCTCTAGTTCTTTACTATCTTTATTCGGTAGCATTCCGTTGAAGAAGTCAAGAAAACCTCTTTTACCCTTCCATATCCGTTCCGCGACTGTGATAAGTGCGGGAAAGAGAAAATTATATTTCTCTGTTTTCGATTCATCATTAACATTTACATCTGGCCATAAACATAAGATAGAACCTAATGCACTTCCATTTGATTCTGTAAATGAGGATACGGAACATGGTTGAGAAAAAAATAATCTTAATATCCCGGAAAAAAGTTCCATATGGTTCAAATAATAGATTTTAGAGTCAATGTATCTTTGATTTTTACCCTTAAATTGACCCCAATTATGTAATATGGCATATTTTGGAGCGTCTAACCCAGGATTCCACATAAGAACCTCCCGATCAGCGTTATGAACAAGTTGGGTTATCGCATCTGCGAATTTCTTCGGGTTACGTATGAAAATTTCATCACTGCCTATATGGATATATGGAAATTCTTGTACAGAGAATTCCTCGAAAAATTCAGTAAATATTATTCTCAAAATATCCACTCCTTTTCGAGTGTTCATACGAGTTTTCATAGCCCTACGGAAATATTTACTATGACCCGGAACATCGATTTCTGGAATGATTGTTATATGTAATTCTTTACAGAACTCTATTAAATCGTGAATTTCTTGGTATGTGTAGAATTTCCCTGGATCTCGAGTAGAACGATAATTTTTAGGATCATTTAACTCAGGAAAAGCTTGTGATTCTATTCGATACGCAGGATTATCTGTGAGATGCCAGTGAAAAACGTTGATTTTATATCGAGCAAATATCTGCATTTGTCGTTTTAGACGCTCAATAGAGATGAAATTTCTCCCAACATCATGCATAAAACCGCGTATAGGGAAAGCAGGCCAATCAATTATTTTACAACATGGTATTGATATTTTATTATCACTTTTATGAATGGAAACTAATTGAATTAAAGTCTGAAAAGCGTAAAACAGCCCTGTTTCAGTCGGTGTGCGAATTACTATTTCATTTTCAGATATATCAAGAGAGTAAGATTCGTTACTTTCGCAACCAGGAATAGAATCCCACTTAATTCTAATGAGAGAAATGTGTGGATCGCTGTTGAGTGTTTCAACTATCTTTATAGGTATATTCTTTTCCTTTTCGGTCAATAATATATGATGAAACATGTGATTTAGTTTATTTTTTTCTATTGGGAAGTTATCCGAGATTAAAATTGTTAACTTATCTACCCGAAAAAAACCGATTCGTTTTTCAAGTGTGGTTGGATATGGAATAATCGGGTATCTTGGCATCATACAAATAAAAGATGTAATTTTGTATAAACCTATCCAAGCTAAAATAATGAGGTTCTCTTCTTAGAGTCTAAACAGATTGAAATCCAGGGCATTTCTCCCAATCATTTTTCCATTCGCAGTCTTGACAACTTTTTTGGTGAGTTTTATAATGCATCAATGATATCGGGATGTTTAAAATAATAATAGTCCCCCAGATCACTAAAATTTTGAAATACCAAGCAAATCCCATCATGAACCATACAGCTGAGAGTATGAATCCTGATCCTAAACCAATTAGTAATTTCTGGATTATCTTTCTGACTCTTTTTCTCGGAAATCGAGTCAAACTCAAAAGCGTTGCGAATGATAAAAGTATTCCTATGCTCAAAAATATCCACTTGCTGATTATATCATAAAACATAAGAGGAAAGGAAATTCCAATTCCTAAAATTGCAGCTGGATAGCCAATAAAACACCCAATGCATAATTTTTTATCCCGGATTTTTAAGACGTGTTCGTCATACTTTTCACAGTCCGGATGATGAGAAAGCAAATAAGGTTTATATTCTCTGTAAGTTTTCTTAATTTTCTGCCAAAATGACTGTTTTTTCTCTGTTTCTAATTCTTTAGTAGTATCTTTAGTTCCATTTATCATCTTGGTGTGTTTCCTAAAAAAAAATAAGTGAAGATAGAATTTAGTTTCAATGTGGAGCAGTACATATAGTCCCACATTTACTACATTTATTCTCTGGTTCATTCATCTCCTTTACTAGGCAAATTATTCCCGGTATAATTCCGCACATAAACCAGAAAATAATTTTACAAATAGGTAATTTTTTAGTCGTAATTACATTCGTTTGGCATTTTGGACAATAACCATTTCCCATAATCAATCATCTTTTTATTTTTAGTGGAATTACTACCTTTCTATCCGCCTCTTGCCTATATAAAGGTTTTTACCATAATTACATCAAAAAAATATACTCTATTCTGCAAATTCTGATTTTGTGTTGAATTATCTCAACATAATAAATCGCAAATATATTTAATTGGATTTTTCTTCAGTGTCCCTAATGAATATCGTTCTACACATAATAATCTGGCCAATAGTCGCTATCTTAGTGTGGGTATTTGTCATTGCAAAAATCGCAAGAAAAATATATCCATTTCCAATACCCCACTTTGTTGTTAATATAATTGATAATAAATTCCGTCGAAAATTCATCCAGAAACCCGATCAGATTGCAGAACGCATGGGAGCAAAAAATGGAGATATAGTTGTGGAATTGGGACCAGGAAAGGGTTCGTATACCATTGGAGTGGCAAAGCGTGTCGGATCAAAAGGGAAAGTATATGCAATTGATATTGATCAGAGAATCATCGATCGTCTTCAAAAAAGATGTGACGATGAAGATATCAAGAATATAATTCCAAAAAGGGACGATGCATATCACTTGAATTTTGAAGATGAGAGTGTGGACATTATCTTCGCAATAGCCTGCTTACCTGAAATACCAAAACCTATTGAAGTATTAAAAGAATTTAAACGGATTCTAAAACCAACTGGAACAATTTCATTATGTGAATTATTTATTGATCCTGATTATCCATTGCGTTCAACAGAGAGAAAGTGGGCTGCAGCTGCAGGTCTGGAAACAAAGGAGGAATTTGGATCATGGTTCGCTTATCAACTGAATTTTGGTTACTCTGATAAGGACAATGGAAATTAAGCTTATTCTCAATTTTCTTCATTTAGTTCAAAAATCACATAATATAATTTCTTCCGTCCTGACTTTTTGATGTAAATAAGCTCAGCTTCAATAAGCTTCTCTAAGTGATATTTTACGGTATTGTGACTTAATCCCATTCGATTTGCAATCTTATTTTGGTAGATCCCAGGATTATCACCAATCAATTGTAATATATTCAGAGTAGTCTTACTTTTTATAAGTGCTGGATCAAAATTTGCAAATGGATTTTTCTCTATATAAGGATAATATATCAAATATTTACCAACTAATTGTTTGTGAATTATTTTATAATTAACAAGAACTTCCAAATGCCATGTCAAGTTACTAGCACTGGTTTTTACTAGACGTAAAAGTTCTCGATAGTGAATTCCAGGTTGGTCTAAAATGATATCGATAATTTTT
>JAEOUK010000243.1 GCA_016839385.1 Promethearchaeota archaeon | reverse complement strand
GGATTTGATTTGGATGACACTCTTTATAATGCAACATCTCTTGCTTTTCAAGCAAGAATTGGAGGTCTAAAGAAAATCCAAGAATATGGTTTAAAATTTGACCTTCATAAAGCAACTGTTGCCCTTTTGGATATTGTAGAAAAATTTGGCAGTAATTACTCAAAGCATTATAATGAATTATTAATTACTATGAAGAATAACCCAGAAAATTTTTCACTTTCGGAAGGCACGTTTAGTATTTCGAAATATGTTGCAGCTGGAGTTATGGGATATCATGAAATTAAGATTCGCAAATTGAAAGCTTATGCAGATGTGAAACCTGTACTAAAAAAACTAAAAAAACAAAAATATGTTTTGATTTTAATTAGCGATGGATTGGCAGTAAAACAATACGAAAAATTGATTCGTATGGGAATTTTGGAATATTTCAACGCAGTTTTCATTTCTGAAGAAGTTGGGTGGGAAAAACCACAAAAAGAATTTTACTACCACTGTCTCGAAAAAATTGGAGTAAAACCAAGTGAATCTATATACGTAGGAGATCGTTTGGATAAAGATATTATTCCTGCTAAACAAATTGGTATGAAAACTGTTCTCATTCATCGAGGAGGAAAGTATGATCTAAAAAAAATAGCAGATTCTTTAAATCAAAATCCTATCAATGCTGATTATGAAATCAATGATTTATACGAACTATTTTCGTACATATAAGAATTTCCATTGATTTCGTATGTTTTTTAGTGCATTATTCCTTAATCTAGAAGTACTGATTAAATAGTAGTGAATATAATGGGAAAACCAAAATCATCAGGCGGCAAAATGCGTGCAAGCCATATTTTAGTTCCAAAACATGGACAACTTCTGAAAATCATTGATAAACTGGATGCAGGAGATCAATTTGAAACTTTAGCTAAGGAATTTTCTCAATGTCCTTCAAAAAAAAAGGGGGGAGATTTAGGATTTTTTGAAAAAGGGGCAATGGTTCCTGAATTTGAAAAAGCTGTGAGATCTTTAAAAGTCGGAGAAATTTCTGAACCTGTGAAAACTCAATTTGGATGGCATTTAATTAAAAGAACAGGTTAGGTGTTTATTTCTGGCGAAATTCATAACCATTTCTCTTATTCAGTGTGAGATTATATCCACACAAGAAAATATGGATGCCAATATTAGTCAGCTAATCCAAAAAGCAGCAAAAGATAAACCCGATTTGGTGATTCTCCCTGAGAGATGGCGTGAAGTTCCTCCAAAAGAAAATTTTTTGACTGCTATAGAAAAAGAACGCGGTCATTCTTACCAATTATTAAAGGATCTCGCATTAAAGCACCAAATTTTTATTATCACTGGTGGTATTTGGGAGAAACGAAATTCAAAACAACAATTTATAACGTGTTATGTTTTTGATTCTAATGGCAACGAAATTGGCAGACAAGACAAACTCCACTTGTATAATTATGAACCAAGTGTTTTCACACCTGGAGAATATCTTCAAATATTTACCCATTCACCTACAAATACGAAGTTTGCAATTTTAATTTGTTTTGATGTAGCATTTTTTGAAACTCCCAGATTAGCTGTAGAACATGGTGCAGAAATACTTCTTAGTCCCACATTAATTCGTCCTGAAGGTATGTATAATTGGAAAATTTATTTACAAGCACGAGCATTAGAAAATCGTGTTCCTGTGGTTGCATGCAATCCAGTAGGACAAATTTTTGGTAATAAATATCAAGGTTGCTCTAAGATCATCTCGTTTAAGCGTGGATTTACATCTCCATCAGTTCTGAAAATTACTGAAGGTGCAAAGTCTAAACAAACTATTATAACTCAAAAGATAAATCTTTCATTTCCCAATTCAATTCGTAAAAAACGATTAAGTGAAAAACGAGAGATAGGTTCAATAAAAATAGTTGAACCTTAACAGGAATTTCATAAAAAAAAATAAAAATTACATTATGTTTATACCATTAGGAACTGATCAGAAATGTCAGAATTAACATTGCGTATTGAAAAAATTAAAAGTGGAACAGTTATTGACCACATTGAACCCGGTAAGGCATTACGTGTCTTAAATATATTAGGATTAGATGGTCAAGATGGTAGATTAATTACCGTAGGAATCAATGTGCAATCTAGGAAATTGGGAGGAAAGAAGGACATAATAAAAGTAGAGAAAGTTTTTCTCGATAATGAACAATTAAATCAAATTTCTTTGATATCACCCAAATGTTCGATTTCCTATATCAAGGATTTCGAAGTGTCAAAGAAATTTATTTTGAACCTCCCTGAGACATTCATCGGTCTTTTCCCATGCTCTAATGAAAATTGCATCTCGAATGTGGAACGAGAACCATTGAAGTCCGAATTCAAAGTTATTTCAGAAAAACCTGTAAAACTACGCTGTATTTATTGCAGTAGAATCCATAGATTCTAATCTTTTTATATTTCCAAAGCATTTGCGATTGGATTGTTTTCAAAGACTTTCCTTATTACCTGTATTTTACGTTGTCCATTTTGAATAATTAGATCAATATCAGCTTCAATTTCCGCGAATATTGATCTATAATTTACGTTCTTCTCTTGGCGTATTTTCAATTGGATTAAAAGTGTTCCCACTTTTCGTTCAACCAATAATAAAAGAGATTTACATGCATTCTCCAATCGTTTATGCAACAAAGTATTTCGATCGGTTACTTCAAAATCTTCTCGATTAGTTTGAATTCGAGTAATTATCATACAAACATAAATCTCTTCAATTCGGTTAATTAATAAGATATTCTTATGAGTTCGTATAAATTGTAAATTACCAAATTGGGAATCCAGATATCCAAACAAGACAGATAAAAATCCTGTCATTAACTCATCTTCATCACCAAGACTTGAATCCAAATAACTCTTGGAAAAGAGACAAATTCCAGAGTTTTCAAAAATCAGAATTTTCTCTATCAATTTTCTCTGTTTTTTTTTCTCGACAACTATTTAAAGTTCGTATTTTTACCCCAAGATACATACGAAGAGTCATATGTACTATCAATGAATCCAATCACTATGGTGGACAAAGTGTCATTAATATATCGTATTAGTGGATTAAATGAATTTGAGATAACTTTTGAGAATTATTGTGTTCCGTGTAAATTCCAAAGAAGGTGTAGATATGGTAAATCAACCCCATTTACGATTGCGATTGACTGTAAAGATCTCTTACAAGCATATGAAAAAGAGAGATATGAACAAATGAAAGTCGCTCAAAAAGAAGCTGATATTGAAGATACATATGAACAAATCGAATCCCGAATTAAGGTAAATACCCGCCAAATTTTCTCAAAAATCTGGAAAAAGAAAATAAAGGATCATAAGGAAGAGATCCTATGTATTAATTCACGTAAACTAGATTCAATGCTGACTTCCCAAAGAGGTGGCGAATGGTGGGGAGAATTTGCAAAAATTATGAAGAAGATTTATCAAGATTGCAAGAAACAAACATCACTATCCTAACTCAAAAATCAGAGCGGATCCGGCAGGATTCGAACCTGCGATCACCGGATTAGAAGTCCGGTGCCTTATCCTGGCTGGGCAACGGATCCAGATTTTCCCCATTCAAAGGGATAATCCGTACAAGACTTCATTGTATTAATTTTTTTGGATATTCATGGATTAAGCTAGGAGATAAGAACTATAGATGTATTTTTAGCATTGGCTGAACATTTTTCTAATACTAATAAAACCAGAGTAATGGTGTGCATATGCCTAAAGGCCCAGATCCCAAATTAATAATGGAGAGAAACCGATTATTAGAAGAAGTTGAACGATTGAATCAGAAACTCGAAGAGAACGATTCCGAAATCCGATCTCGAGGTGAGAAACTAAGTGAACTGTCTTCAGAACTCGAGAGTTTAAAGAAATTATATGATTCAACCAAACTTGAGTTAGACAATGCAAAAACTACTATAAGTTCATTAGATATTCAACTAGAAACTGTCACAAAAGAGAAAGATACCCTAACGGAAAATTTAAACAATCTAACTAGTTCTTACAAGATGATTTCAGCAAGTACTGAAAATTACTCAGATGCTAAGTTAAAAATAAGTGATTTAGAATCACAAGTAAATAAAACCGAAGAGAAAAACCGCGAACTGAATGAAAAAATCTTTACTCTGACCCAAGAAAAAGACGCATTGTTAAAAGAAAAACTTGAGTTCATGGAATCCTCGATGAATGAAAAAATGGAACTACGTAACTCAGTAACTAAAATGGAGCATCAATTGCAATTACAGAAGGACAAAATAAAGGAGTTACGCCAAAAAGTAAGAGATAGTGGAGAAGGATTATTAGGAAGCACAATGCAAATTGAACAACTCAAAAAAGAGATTGACACCAAAGCACGCCAAATCGAAGATATGCGATCAGATGGAGGAATTATTTCTGACAATAGTGGAGTACTCGCTGATATGGTCTCTTTAGTTGATTTTACTAAACATAGTATTCAAAATGTTTCACGATCCCTGCGACTGGTCTGCCCGGATGTTGAGTTTTTAGTAGAAAATGGATTAGTAGATTTGATCAAAAACCATCCAAAAAAACTGATTCTCAATATTGCTGTGCCTATAGATCCAAAGTTAAATGAGGAATTAATAAATGATTTGAAACAAGCTGGAGCACGCATTACTAATACTTCAGAGAAAAATATTTTTGCATTAAATATTGATGGTGCAATGATTGCTCTGGGGGTAGTGTCAGGTGTTAAAGCAAGAGCATTATACTCAGATATTCCTGAGTTAGTTACCTTACTAACAGAACCAATTATGACTCCTTTCGTTAAAGGTTCCAAAGTCTAAATTTTTATCTTTAAATCGATACCAATATTATTTTGATTTGGAGAATATGAAAAAACTATCCGTTTTTGGAGGATTTCTATATTACTCAAGTTATACTGTGCTAATGTATCCAGTAAAATTTTTGGACCCTCTTGAAGTGGTTTCGTGCTGGTAATGAACATATAATATATTATGGTAGTTCCATTTTCTTTTAAGTACGGGATTATGGTAGGGATAAATTCAATTGCACGTTCAGGTAGATTCATAATAATATAATCTACATTATTTTTATTTTGTTTTCCTACCTCTGTATTTATGAATTCTGAGAAATCTCCGAGGAATGGACGGATTTTTCCTTTTAATTGGTTTTTATTCAATAAAATAGACTGCATTAGACAATCGTATGCATCCGGATTTTTTTCTATACTTAATACTTTTACATCATGTTTTCGGCTAATTTGGATAGAATAAGG